>DCGA01000093.1:16037-17009 GCA_002314465.1 bacterium UBA1790
CTGTTTCGGCGACAAGGTGTTCTTCAACAACCTGAGCAAGCGCATGGCTATGATGTATCGCGGACTGCGTGTCGACAGCGGCAAGGAAGAGGAACAACTCGAAAAGATTATTGCCAAATATGAATCGCTGGGCATCAACCCCGCTACCAAGCAGGTGGTCTACAGTAACGGTCTGAACATAGACCGTGCAATAGAACTCCACAAGTTCACTGCCGGCCGCATGCAGGATAGTTACGGTATAGGTACACACCTCACTTGTGACATCGAGAACGTGAAGGCGATGAACATTGTGGTGAAACTCACCAAGATGCGCATCACCGAGTTGCGCGAGTGGCACGACTGCGTTAAACTATCATGCGACAAGGGTAAGACCCTGGGCAATCCCGACAAGTGCCGTTACCTGCTTTCTCAGATAGGCGAATGATGAAAAGGATACTCTCTATCACTCTCGCGGCATTGCTCTGCATGGGCGTTGCCGGCGCACAGCACAAGCGTTTGCGCGACTACGGCGTTTCACTCGGTGTGATGAAAACCGGGCCCAACAATGCCATTACCGACGTCGCCGGCGTAACAGTCGGCCAAGTAACGTTAAAGGGCAACGGAGCCAATACCGGCGTTACTGCCATTGTTCCTCACCAGGGCAATATCTTCACCCATAAATGCCCTGCTGCGGTGTATGTGGGCAACGGATTCGGCAAACTTGCTGGCTCTACCCAAGTGCAGGAACTGGGTAACATCGAGACGCCCATAGTACTGACTAACACGCTCAATGTAGCCGAGGGTATTGCCGGGGTAGTGGAGTATTCCCTTGAACGTAATCCCAAAATCCGCTCGGTCAATGCGCTTGTGGGCGAAACCAACGACGGCGGACTTAACGACATACGCGCCCGTCTTGTCACCAAGGACGATGTGAAGCGTGCTATCGCTGTCGCCACTTCGGGCCCTGTAGAGGAAGGATGTGTGGGTGCCGGT
>DCGA01000093.1:17045-18004 GCA_002314465.1 bacterium UBA1790
CAGGTACCGTGGCTTTTGGCTACAAGGCTGGCATAGGCACATCGTCACGCGTGTTGCCCGCATCAATGGGTGGCTACACCGTGGGCGTTCTGGTGCAGGCCAACTTTGGTGGTGTTCTCCAGATTGCAGGAACTCCCATTGGCCAACTTCTCAACAAATACACCTTCCGTGACCGCATCCTTCAGGATGTGGACGGCTCGTGCATGATTGTCGTGGTTACCGATGCTCCGGTTGATGCCCGCAACCTTGAACGCATGGCCAAGCGTGCCATTATGGGCATGGCTCAGACGGGCGGTATCGCATCTAACGGTAGCGGAGACTATGCCATTGCCGTATCGGTAGCCCCCGAGAACCTCATTGATGAGAACACCGACAAATATCAGCCCGCGTTGCTCCACAACGATGACATGAGCGGCTTGTTCATGGCAACTATCGAGGCAACCGCCGAGGCTATATGGAACTCATTGTTTGCAGCCGAGACTACCTCGGGCAACGGCCGCACAGTCGAAGCCATCGACAAGGATAAGGTCGTAGAACTCATCAAAACGGCACAACAGACCGTTGACCTCAAACCCACTTACCCCTTGGGTAAGAACTGAATCCCTGTTTTGCTTTTTTAGAGTAATGTGCAATTAATTAAATAAATACTAATATGAAAAGAATGATTTATTTGCTGCTTGTGTGCGCTATGTGCGCCGTGGCAGCAAGTGCACAGGTAGTGAAGGGCGACATGAACGGTGACGGCAACATTGATGTCACCGACTTGAACGAGACCGTTAACACTTTGCTCGGCATAAAGCCGCTGCAGTATGTCTTTGACCATGTTGTGAAGGGCGACATGAACGAAGACGGCGTGATTGATGTTACCGACCTGAACGATATTGTGAACACTATTCTCGGTATCAAGCCGCTGCAGTATTTAGAAGACCACGAGTATGTTGACCTTGGTCTTCCCAGCG
>DCGA01000138.1:0-3098 GCA_002314465.1 bacterium UBA1790
TTTTAATTATTTTAATTCGTTTCAGTTCAAAAGAACTCCCTCGAGCTCACCTCAGCTTAGTTGCTGAGGATGAGGGAATGTTGAGGGAGGTTCGCTGGTCGCAGCACGGGCTACGCCCACTTACTGCTGCTCTCTCCCTCGAGCTCACCTCAGCTTAGTTGCTGAGGATGAGGTTGATGATTGTGTTGATGTCCACGATGTCGATTTCACCGTCGCCGTTAACATCGGCGCGGCCGTTGTAATATTCGCTGGTGGTTTTCCCCATAATCACGTTTATCGTAGCGTTGATATCTGTGACATCGACTTCACCATCGCCATTAACGTCGCCGGTGGCTACGCCGTCGACAACAAGGGTGAACGACTGGGCTTCGCTTGCGCTAATACCCGATATCCACGCATTGAAAGGAAGGATATCAACCGGTTCCTCGGCAAGCCAGAACTTATCCTGGTTGATATAGAATACAGATTGCTGCTGTGCGCCAGTATAAGTACCGTGCATTGTGATGCCATCTTCCCCTAAGTTTATTACCGGGCTTTCTGTTTCAACTATAACTTTCTCATTTTCTGCAGAGAAAACGACTGCCGGTATTTCAGTGTCTTTATTACGGAATACACAAGGCGTATTGGCTGCGACCGATTCTACGGGAGTGATTTTAATCTGCCCTTTACTGTAGTCAAAGCCAGTGATGGAATATAACTGAACAAACTCGTCGCTGTAAATAGCAAACGGCAGGCATACAGCGTCGTAGTTGCTTGTCATAATACGGCCGTAGATGATACCGGCTTCGGAAAACACGGGGTGCTTGTCGCTGCCAAGATTCTGGCCGAAATTGTTCAGCAAGTTCTTCATTTTGTAGCACAGTTTTCCCGAAACGAAATCAAGTTCAGAGGTAGTTGTCTGGGCCACGTCTTGAGCAAGTCCCTCTTTATTGTACAGGTCTAAGCAATAAGTGTCCTCTGTATTATAGCTCTTGCAGCGCACCAGCGAATGACCTTCGTCGTAGCCAGTGATAGTGCCCGAGTTGAAACAGTTAACTACATTAACCGAGTGGATGCCATATCCAATGAATGCTGCCGATTCCCTTTCGCCGGTGATATCGCCAGCGTTGTAGCAATTTGAGATTAGGATTGAGCAGTTCTCCTTACTGTTATTTTCGGCGTTGTAGAAACCGCCCACAAGACCTGCGGCATTGATGTTGCCCTTGATGTTAGCCTCGTTGCCGCAGAGCATCATCTTAAAGTCGAGTTTGTCGTCGGTTGAATCTTCAGAGGGCAATGCAAGGCATCCCACAATGCCGGCAGTGCCATATCCGCAGCCCGAGATTTCGCACGAACTGTCAATTACGACACCGGCAATGGTTGTGGTTCCACCTACGCATCCGAAGAGGCCGGTTTCTTTGCCGTCTTTCCTGTCGATTTTGAGGTTAAGGATGCGGTGGTTGTTTCCGTTGAAAGTTCCCTTGAACGGGCGATTGGGGAATACACCGATAGGGACAAAGTGGTACACAGAACGCATGTCAAGGTCATCGTCAAGCGAGATAGTGGAGTTGCTGAAATCAACGCCATATTTGACGGCATAGGAAAGGGTAGGGAGTTCTTCTCCATACTTGATGGTGATTTCGCTTGCTGGCTCGCTGCATACCATACCGCACACATCACATAAGCCAAATACGTTTACTTCGGAGGTGTGTTTCTTTTCACTTGAGTAGGTATTGCTGAATTTGATGAGTCCGCTGCACAGTATGTCTTTATAGACAATGCCGGCAAGGGGGCAAGGTATGGGGTAGGGAGTCAAGGTGTAGGGGTAGTCCAGGTCCTGGTAGAATCCGTTTTCATAGGCATACCTGCCTGTCATGAGACCAGTGGGTCGCTCGCAGGCTTGGTTGTACTCGGTGCCGTCATTGGAAACCAGTTTGTAATTGTAGTAATTCCCATCCCCAATGACGGTGTTATCGTGCTTTTCGCCATATATGCCTCCATATTGGTTTCTAAAGAGATAAATTGTTCCCGTATTGATGCAGTAGGATACCGAAGAACCTTCATCCAGTTCGGCTACGATTCCAGCCTTGTGGTCAAATGATATTCCTACAACTTCGTCTTTTATAGCACCCAGATTCACGCATTTTGTTATTTCGGTATTCTTTGCATATGCTACGATGCCTGCATCCCACTTGTTTGCAACAACATCACCGGTATTCAGGCAAGCCTCAATCTTGCAGTTATCGGCTGTGCCCACAATACCTCCGGCATATTCGTGTATACTCGTTATCTTTGCCGCATTGTGGCACTTGATGAACTGACTGCCCGTGGCGGTTGCCGCAAAGGCACCCGAATGTGCGGTTTCGGGTTCGCTGACAAATAAACCGTTTTCTCTTGTTCCCAGGAATTCGCATGTAGATTCCACGTTACACTCCTGCACGGTGTCATTTGTAGAATAAGCAATGAGCGAAGCGATATCGCCGGTAGCCGATTTGGCAGACAAGTCAATACTTGCTTCGCAATGTATCTTACTGTTACGCACGGTGATGGCACGGTACACGCTTCCACTCGAGCTTCTTGACAGCAGAGATAGTCCCATCAGTTTCTTGTGATCACTGTAGGGATTGTAGAAAACGCAGTTGTCGATGAAAAACTCCGAGAACTCGGCATTCTCGCTCGAGAGTAAGAGCAAGCGTTGGCTGTTGTTCTTGAGCGAAAAGTTATCGCCATTGATGTTCAAGCCTGTCAGTTTACCCTTGAACACAAGGTCGCCAAAAAGGTACAAAGACCCGGGGTTCTTGTCGGCGAGTTGCGAGAGGTCGATGTCGGCAGTAATGCGCACATTGGCTGTGTAGTTGCCATCGGCATCGGCTGTTGTCATCGCATTGTAAAATTCTTCGGCAGTTGACACGTCGGTCCAAACGACTTCGTTGGCCCACGCGTTGGTTATCATCAAGATGGATAGAAGGGCTAAAACCTTTTTCATTGTTTTACCTGTTTATTTCAATTATATGTAAGGATTGTGCAAAGTTAGTAAAAACAATACAAAACGACAACGAATCGCTATCTTAAATCAAGTTAGCGATTCGTTGCGTGTGGTCCCACTTGGGCTTGAACCA
>DCGA01000138.1:3165-11580 GCA_002314465.1 bacterium UBA1790
AAAAGCGTTGCAAAGGTACAACTTTTTATTTACGCAACCTAATTTTTGCCGTTTTTTTTGCGTCGGGCACTTGTCGGCGGTCGACAAAACCGGTTCAAGTTTACGCAGAAAAAGTGCGATTCGGGTGGGTAGATATGGTGTTTTTTACCTGTGTTTGGTTAAATAAAGTTAACAAAAAGGGGTTTTTGGTACCGAAAATGATGTTGTTCAACATATTTCTCTTAATTTTGCATAGTGTTTTTCATGGTATTAGATTTAAGGTTAATTAAGATTGGTTGTCGTGAGACAATCAATTTTTTTTGTATATAACACTCACCCAATCGTTTAGATGCCTATCTGAAACCTCGCAGAGTACTATCCACTTCCGGATATTCAGAAAAAGTGCAATAATTTTGCAGATTAAAAAAGTTTTTCTAAATTTGCAACCGAAAAAGCGTGTGAACTCTTTCATAATGCAAGCCAGAAATTGGCATGCAATATTAAAATCATTTAGTCTAAATTTCCCTAAGTCGTCGGGTCAAGAGGTCGCATGTGAATGTAAAATCGAGATTACACGACAATGATAAAGGCATTCCGCCGCAACGGTATGCCTTTATTTTTTTTGTGCCTATATGTGTGAAGCGATGTTTACTGAAGTTGTCGCTGCTCGTTGACAAGGCGGGTGATGTGTCGAAACTCGATGGCAATGAGTACTGCCGAAACCACTGTAGCCGCAAAGTCACTCAGGGGGAATGATACCCACACGCCGTTAAGGTCCCACCAGCGGGGGAAGATGAACAGCATGGGCAGCAAGAAGAACACTTGCCTGATGAGGCTCATGAACACCGACTTGCCGGCCGCGCCTATGGCCTGGAAGAAGTTGGTGATGACAATCTGGAATCCCGCCATCCAGAACATCCACATGCTCATGCGCAGCGCGTTTTCGCTCACATTGAGCAGGTGTTCGTCTACGGTGAAAAGGCGTGCTATGAGTCGGGGGCACACCTGGCTGGCAACCACGCCCAGGGCACACACAAGGGTGCCAACGGCTGCGGCGAGCCAGAACGTGCGCTTGAGGCGGTCATACTTCTGCGCACCGTAGTTGAATCCCACGATGGGCTGCATGCCCTGGCACACGCCTATCACGAAAGTCACGAGCAACTGGGTTAGGGTAGTGAAGATACCTATCGCTGCCACGCCGGCGTCACCGCCGTAGGCATACACTGTATTGTTGATGACGGCATTCACAAGGCATCCGGCTGTATTGACGATACATGGGGCTGCGCCAATTGCCATGATGGGCAGCAGCACCTCCTTGCGCAGGCCGAAGGTGCCACGCTTGAAGTGAATCATGCTCTTGCGGTTAAGGAAGTGCGCTACGACGAAGATTGCGCTCACGCACATAGATATGTCGGTAGCGATGGCAGCACCCTTGATGCCCCACTTGAGGCCGAAGATGAAGATGGGTGCGAGAATCACATTCAGTCCGGCGCCTATGAACATGGTCACCATGGCCTTGGTGGGATATCCGGTGGCGCGCATCACGTTGTTGAACGAGTAGCACACGTTTATCACAAGCATGCCCGGTAGCAGATAGAGCATGAAGTCGCGTGCATAGGGCAACGTTGCATCGCTGGCGCCAAACAGGCGCAGGATGGGATCGATGAATATAGCCAGCATGGCGATGTAGAAGGTGGCAAGCAGCAGAGTCATCACGAAACTGTTGCCCAGAATAACCTCGGCCTTGTCGCGGCGTCCCTGTCCCAGCACGATAGACGAACGTGCTGCGGCACCCACACCGATGAGTACACCGAAGGCGGTGCTCACGTTCATCACGGGGAATGTGATGGCAAGTCCGGCGATGGCATCGGGGCCTACGCCCTGGCCTATGAAGATGCGGTCGATGATGTTGTAGATCGACATCACCACGATTCCCACAACGGCGGGAATGCTATATTTCCATAATAAACGTCCCACTGGGGCTGTGCCCAGCTCATTTAGTCTTTCAATCTTATCCATAAGTAAATCGGGTGCAAAGGTAGTGATTTTTTCACACGCACGAAAGAATTCCGGGTGCATTAACTTTGTTTATGCCTCAATGTTTTGCCGCGTGGTTTTGTCTTTTTGACGGGATGTACCGGTAAAGAAACAGTGCACTCCAACGGTCGGTTGGGGTGCATTTTTGGTTTGATAGTCAATATACTGCCCGGATAATGCTTGCAATTCGGAAAAAATAACTAATTTTGCAGTCGCAATCAAAACGAAATAAATAGATTATGCACAGAGTTACCAAGATTTTCATAGCGACATTGCTGCTGCTGGTTGCAATGCCCGTTCAGTCTCAAATCGTTGTTCGCGATATAGACGAAATGCTCACTGCCGACAGTCTTCGTCGTGTCTATGACTCGCGTCCCCACTTCGGACTTTACAAGGACAACTACTTCACCGTGGGTACTTCGATGAAACCCGCCCCCGACAAGTATAACAGCGACGTCAAGTTCCAGGTAAGTTTTGCACAGCGCCTCACCAACAGTGTGCTGCCGTTCCACACCTATGCGTTCTTGTTTTATACCCAGAAGACCATGTGGAACGTGTTTGAGAACTCGATGCCTATGCACGACCTCAACTTCAACCCCGGTATCGGTCTTACCAAGCTGCTCATTAGCAAGAACCGCGTTGTGGGTAAGGCAACCCTTCTCCTCGAGCACGAGAGTAACGGCCGCGACAGCATCCAGTCGCGTAGTTGGAACAAGGTATCGCTCAGCGCGGCCATGTTCATCGACGAGAACTTCATGGTGCACGGCAAGGTGTGGATTCCCATTATCGACGGCGAGAACAACCGCGACATCCTCAGGTACAGCGGTATTTTCCAGACAGGTATCCAGTGCATCAGCAACAACCAGCGCTGGGTGTTTGACGCTACCTACGTTAAGCGCCAGGGATGGAACCTCAACGGTAACCTCACCCTCAACCTGGGCTTCCGCCTGTTCAAGAGAAGCAACCAGTTCCTCATGCTCCACTACTACAGCGGCTACGGCGAGTGCATGCTCGACTATAACAAGTATCACAATCGCCTTCGCATAGGTCTGCTCATTCGTCCTGACTTCTTCAGCGACTTCTAAGCAAAACCACGGTGTAAACACCGTTTTCACGATATTATTGCGGCAACGAATCAATGTTGCCGCAATTTTTTTTCATTTTTCCTGAAATAGTTGTAACTTTGTAGGTTGAAACAAAATTCAGTATTTACTATGGCAATTTTTGATAACGTGAATGCGGGCATCAAGGCAGCTATGCTGGCTCGCGACAAGGTGCGCCTGGGCGCATTGCAAGGTATCAAGGCTGAGTTGCTGCTCATCAAGACCCAGCCCGGTAACAACGGAGAGGTGAGCGACGAGAACGCACTCAAGGCTCTCATGAAGATGGCTAAGCAGCGCAAGGAGAGCGCGGCTCTCTATGCCGAGAACGGCCGCCAGGAGCTTGCCGAGGAGGAACTCGCTCAGGCTGCGGTAGTTGAGGAATTCCTGCCCAAGATGATGTCGCCCGAGGAACTCGAGGCAACAATCAAGGAAATCATCGCACAGACCGGTGCTACATCGATGAAGGACATGGGCAAGGTGATGGGCGTTGCTACCAAGCAGCTCGCCGGTAAGGCCGAGGGCAAGGCTATCAACACCCTCGTGCGCCAGCTCCTCTCATAAGGCTCAGGGAATCCCCCTCCCCAAGCCTATATGGCTTATTTAGCCTATGTGGCTTATAAAAAGAAATAACTAAAAAAACAATATAAAACAATGCTTACATTACAACTCATCAACGAGAATCCCGAGGCAGTGATCGAGCGCCTTGCCGTTAAGTGCTTTGACGGCCGCGAGCCCATCATGCGCGTCGTGGAACTCGACAAGCAGCGCCGCGCAGCACAGAAGGAGCGCGACGACAATGCCGCACAGCTCAACAAGATGGCGGCTCAGATTGGCGCCCTCATGAAGCAGGGCCAGCGTGAGGAAGCCGAGGGCGTTAAGGCCCAGGTTGCCGCACTCAAGAACACTAACAAGGACATCGACGAGCGTCTCAAGGCTGTCGAGGACGAGATAACCGAGATTCTCCTCTCTATCCCCAATGTTCCCTACGAGGGCGTTCCCGCAGGACGCACTGCCGAGGACAACGTGGTAGAGAAGGAAGGCGGCCCCATGCCCCAGCTCGGCGAGGAGGCTCTTCCCCACTGGGAACTCGCCAAGAAGTACAACCTCATCGACTTTGACCTGGGCGTGAAGATCACCGGTGCAGGTTTCCCCGTCTACATAGGCAAGGGTGCACGCCTGCAGCGCGCGCTCATCCAGTTCTTCCTCGACGAGGCCGGCAAGGCTGGCTACGTAGAGGTTGAGCCCCCCTATGTTGTCAACGAGGATTCGGGTCGCGGCACAGGCCAGCTGCCCGACAAGGAGGGTCAGATGTACCACGCTACTCTCGACAACTTCTACCTCATCCCCACTGCCGAGGTTCCCGTGACCAACATGTACCGCGACGTTATCCTGTCGCAGGACGAGCTCCCCAAGATGAACTGCGCTTACTCGGCTTGCTTCCGCCGCGAGGCTGGTAGCTACGGTAAGGACGTGCGCGGCCTCAACCGCCTGCATCAGTTCGACAAGGTCGAAATCGTGCGCATCGAGCGTCCCGAGGATTCTTATGCTGCCCTTGAGCAGATGAAGGACCACGTGCAGGGACTTCTCGAGAAGCTTGAGCTTCCCTGGCACATCCTGCGCCTGTGTGGCGGTGACATGAGTTTCACAAGCGCCATCACCTTCGACTTCGAGGTATGGTCGGCAGCCCAGCAGCGCTGGCTCGAGGTTAGTTCGGTATCTAACTTCGAGACTTACCAGGCCAACCGCCTCAAGTGCCGCTACCGTGGCGACGACAAGAAGACCCGCCTGTGCCACACCCTCAATGGCTCGGCTCTGGCATTGCCCCGCATCGTGGCTGCATTGCTCGAGAACAACCAGACTCCCGAGGGCATACGCGTGCCCAAGTGCCTGCACAAGTACACCGGCTTCGAGATTATCGATTGATAGTCACGGTCATATACACAAAAGCAACTCCCTGCCATGGTGGCGGGGAGTTGCTTTTTTATGCGGGAGGATGGCCCTGATGCTGTGTCAAGGTTGAAGTTTGTGTTATGATAAGTGGTTGAGGGTGAGAGGGTTTAGGTTAAGGCGTAGTGCAGGGATGCGATGAGCATGTATCCGCTTATGACGAAGCCCAGGAGGAGTTTGCCTCCGGTGGTGAGCAGGAAGCCCAGGAAAGTGAGCATAGCCACGTTCAATGCCTTGCCCACGCTGTGCGAAGCGGTGTACTCAAGGAGCAGTGCCCCCAGGAAGGGGAAAACGATGATGCCGGGCAGGCTGATGGGTCCCAGTGCCACAAAGGCGGGCAGGAACAGTACGCTGGCCAGGAGTCCCAGCGTTGCGCCCCAGGCGGCACGCTTGCTTCCGCCGCCCAGCTTGGTCATGAATGCCGGGGCGGTGTAGTCGAGTATCGTGAGCAGCAGCGTGAGTGCGCCGAAGACGATAAGTGCGGCGATGCCTATCTCGCCGGGCATGGCGAAATAGAGGACAACGAGCGCCCCGTAGTTGAGCGGAGGGCCGGGGATGCCCGGCATTACTGCGCCTGCAAATCCCATGAGTGCCAGCACGATGGCAACGATTAATAGTAGTGGGTCCATTATCGGGTAGTTTGTTGTTTCTGTCCGTTAGACGCGTTGGCAAAGCGATAAGTTGCAAATGTTGTGCCTATTTTCGGTTGCTTGCCAAAAAAGGGGGGTTTTTTGTTGCCAAATTTTTTTTGAAAATATAATAAAATTGTATTAACTTTGTAACAGAATTACTAACAACAAATAAATTACTGTTTAATGGATTATTCAATCCTTGATTTTGTGGCCTTGATAGGTGCAGTCTGCCTCTTCCTGTATGGTATGAAGGTGATGAGCGAAGGCCTCCAGAAGGCAGCCGGTAACGGACTGCGTTCAATTCTCTCGGCTATGACCCGCAACCGCTTCATGGGTGTAGTCACAGGTATTTTAATCACGGCTTTGATTCAGAGTTCATCGGCATCTACCGTAATGGTAGTGAGCTTCGTGAACGCCGGCCTCATGTCGCTGGAGCAGAGTATGGCTGTAATCATGGGTGCCAACGTGGGTACAACGTTCACCGCATGGATTGTTGCCATCTTCGGCTTCAAGGTTAACATGGGCACAGTGCTCATGCCCTTGCTGGCAGTGGCTGTCCCCATGCTGCTCATGAAGAAGAACAAGACCAAGTCTATAGGTGAGTTCCTCATCGGTTTCGTGTTCCTGTTCATGGGTCTTGCCTCTATCAGCGAGTATGTGCCCGACCTGAGCAAGTCACCCGAAATCTTCGAGTCGCTCAAGGCCTACACATCAATGGGTTTCCTCTCGGTGCTCATCTTCTGGGCTGTGGGTGTAGTTGTCACCGCAGTGATCCAGTCGAGTGCCGCCACCTTTGCCATCGTGCTCATCCTTGCCGCCAAGGGCTGGGTACCCTTCGACATGGCTTGTGCCATGGTGCTGGGTAGCAAGATCGGTACCACCATCACCCCCGTGCTTGCATCGCTGGGCGGTAACGCTGCGGCTAAGAAGGCTGCTGCCGGCCACGTGCTGTTCAACTGCCTGGGTGCCGTGTGGGAGCTTCCCTGCTTCTACCTTGTGGTGAAACTCATCGTGTGGATCAACGCACTCTTCGGCATGGCCGACCCCAACGCGCTCTACGAGGCTGCCAACAGCGGCGCCGCAGCCAGCGAGTCGACCCTGGCGTCTTACACATTCGCCATGTCGTTTGCCATGTCAATGTTCCACACCGTGCTTGCAGCCATCAACCTGGGCGTGATGATTTGGTTCACCAAGCTCTACGTTAAGATGGTCAACATCCTCGTCAAGACCAAGAAGAAAGCCAACGCCGAGGAGGAATTCTCACTCAAGTACATCTCTACCGGTCTGCTCAGTGCAGCCGAGCTCAATATCACCGCTGCCGAGCGCGAGATCGTGGTTTATGCACAGCGCGTTGAGCGCATGCTGGGCATGGTCAAGACCCTCGTCCACACCAAGACCGGCACCGTTGAGTTCAACGACCTCTTCACTCGCATCGGCAAGTACGAGACCATCAGCGACCGCATGGAGCTGGAGATTGCCAACTTCCTTAACGGCGTAGTCGACGGCCGCCTCTCGCTCGAGGCTAAGCTCCACGTTTCGTCTATGCTCAACATCGTGAGCGAGATCGAGAGCATCGCCGACAGCTGCAACAACGTTGCCAAGACCCTCGTGCGCAAGGAAGAGGCCCAGGCCCACTTCGGCGAGTACAACTACAATAACATCGACACCATCCTCAAGTATGTGAGCGAGGCTATGAGCAACATGATTGCCGTGCTCGTCGATGTTGAGAATGCCGACGCCGACGACCTCATGCGCAACTACGACAAGGAGCGCGAGATCAACAACTTCCGCAACCAGTGCCGCACCGAGAACATCGAGAACGTCAACCAGAAGCTCTATCCCTACTCGGCAGGTATCTTCTACATGGACATCATCTGCGAGGCCGAGAAGTTGGGCGACTTCATCGTTAACGTTATCGACAGCGTCGACGAGATAGTGCAGCGCCGCAACCCCGCCGGCATGCAGCACGTCGAGGCTCTCAACCCCGAGAAGTAAAACACGATTAACTAATAATATAATTCCACATTGAAATGAAAGACTTAAAAGGTACAAAGACCGAACAAAACCTAAAGGCCGCTTTTGCAGGCGAGTCACAGGCACACACCAAGTATCTCTACTTTGCTTCTAAGGCAAAGAAGGACGGTTACGAGCAGATCGCCGGCTTCTTCACCGAGACAGCGCTGCAAGAGAAGGAGCACGCTAAGCTGTGGTTCAAGCTCCTCGAGGGCGGCGCCATCAAGGGCACCGTGGAGAACCTCAAGGCTGCCGCAGCAGGCGAGAACTTCGAGTGGACCGACATGTACAAGACCATGGCACAGGAAGCACGCGAGGAAGGCTTTGACGACATCGCCAAGACTATGGAAGGCGTAGCAGCCATCGAGGCCGAGCACGAGAAGCGCTACCTCAAGCTCCTCCAGAACATCGAGGACAAGGTGGTGTTCTCTAAGGACGGCGAGGCTATCTGGCAGTGCCGCAACTGTGGCCACATCTTCATCGGCAAGGATGCTCCCGAGGAGTGCGAGGTTTGCAAGCACTCACAGGCTTACTTCCAGCTCAAGCCCGAGAACTATTAATCAACAATAGCTCCCCATCAACGCCCGGCCCACCAGCCGGGCTTTTTTGTCTCCCACAGAGGCACAGAGGGCACGGAGTTTTTTAACTAACTACAGATTAAACAGATTGAACGGATTTAATTGCCTCTCGCAGAACTCGCAAAA
>DCGA01000166.1:0-5292 GCA_002314465.1 bacterium UBA1790
AGCAAGGCGACTATTATTCCTTTACTTCTTCCCATACTTCGCGTTTGGGCTTAATGGTGTCGTTAATGTCGGTGCAAGCCTCACCCTTGTAATAAACCTTGATGAGAGCGCTGTCGCGCAGGAAGTCTACACTGCCCACCACAACACGGGTAATGTCGAGCCCGGTGCGTGCCTTGAGGTCGGCAACGAGTTCGTCGCGCTTCTCGGGGGTAATGAGTTCAATGCGGTCGTACTGCACCAACTTAGACTCCTCGTGCTTGCTCATGAGGAATATCTCGCAAGCGATAATCGAGATGAGTACCAGCACATTGGGCAGCAGCAATTCCACTGTGGGGATGGTTGAACCCAAGGCATTGATAACCGAGAGACAGATGGTGCAAAACAGATAGGTCATCTCGCGCACGGGCATGGCATCGGTGCGATAACGCATGATGCTGAAGATACCAAACAGACCTATACCCACGCCGATGCCAGTCTTTCCCTTGAGGTCTTCAAGCACGAAGATCATGAAGAACACGAGGAAGTAGATGGCCACGCTGAGCATGAGGAACGTGAAGTAGAAACTGCGGCGGCGTGCCTTCCTGAAGTAGAGGAAGTGAACGATAATCCACACAAAGAGGATGTTGATGAAGAAATTGGCAACATCAATGTGTCCGAACTGCCCTGTAGTGAACAGTTGTTTCAGTAAAGAAAAGAAATCGGTATTCATATATTCATTAATTTTCTGTCAATAATACGTTCCACCCTGTGCAGGCGTATCTTGAAACGGTTGATACGTGCTTCGGGGTTGGTGAGAGCCGTGCCCATGCAGTACTTGCTGAAGCCCATGGGCATGATGCGCAACTCACGCAGCATCTCGATAATGGGCGAGAAGCAGCGGCCGTCGCGCTTGAGTTCGATAATCGCAAGTCCGGTAAGGTCGCAGTCGCGGCCCGAGGCATAGTTGTGAAACTTGAGCGAAGTATCGATGGTGAGTCGCTCGGTGCGGTCGTCGTTAACCAGCGTGATGCGGTCAAAGCTGTTCTCGATCTGCGGGACAATAGATGCAGTGGGGAACTTGAGGTGCTCGCCCAGGAAAGAGATGTCTCCGTCTTGCACCTGACCGGGGACAAATCGCATCGACGCGGGCATCTGACCCGGCATATAGGCGGGGAACTCGATGCGTTTCTTGCGCGTGCGACGATGGTTGTTCTTGGTCTTCACCTCGAGAAAACTCAACCCCGACGCCACATAAGAGCGTATGCGCACCTTCTGGCGCGGCAAGCGTCCGCCGTGGTGTATCGTGTACATCTGCAGGTCGGGAGTGTCGAAGTAAAGCGTGCTGTAAGGGATGAGGCGCAAGCCTCCGGTTTCCTGTACGCGGTACCTATCGCGAGCCATGGCAAGCAACTGCATGAGCTTAGACACCGACGTCACAAACTTGGTGTCGATGCGGTTCATGAGCTTAATGCCCTTCATTTCCTCAAGCGAGATAGGACGATATGTAGCAAGCAGGTCCTTCATTTATTTAAAAAACGGAAATGTCCGTTTATTATTGTATGCTATAACAAATGTGTCCTTGACTGCCACGCAGCCAAGGCACACACACTTTTATCTTAGTATATTTGTTATAATCTTAAAACTGTAAATCACTTATAAATCAAACCCCAATGAGGATTGAGATAATAGCATTGATGTCGGATACATCGACTGCATCGTCGCCGTTAACATTAGCGCGGCCTCCGAAATCACTTGCCGAAGCGTTGCCCAGGATGATGTTAACAAGGCAGTTGATATCGGCAACATCGACTACTCCGTCACCATTGACATCGCCCTTGAGCCAAGAAGGAGAGCCGTCGAGCTTTGTATTGGAGAATTCAAGGTATCCGAAGTTGCTCATCGCGAGGGTTGTTGTCTGGCCGTCGGCGGTAACATTAGCATTGGTTCCGCTGAATGTTATCTTGAGACCAGTCGTACCGAACGAGTTGCCCGAAACGGCATCGCTCTTGACGAAGTTAAGATAGTTGTATGTATCGGCGCCCGCAGTAAATGCCACGATTGCCACAACTATTAATGCAAAGAATTGTTTCATATAAATTGTAGTTTTGTTAGCATCCTATTGTCATGGCCTTAACAGATTATCATCATTACAGCCTTTGACATCGCAAAGTTATCACAAAAAATTCACAAAGCAAAACAAAAAGCCAAAAAATAGACTAATTGTATTACAAATTCTACATTCCTGTGTTTTTTATTGTCGTAAAAAATGTATCTTAGAAGTGCTCTATGGGCGCATATAAGTGAAATTTGGACAAATGTGCGCATATTTGAAACAATTGTGTTATTTTACTTGCAATAAAAGCAGTAATTTTGTATCGGTTAATAAAGATTGGTTTCAAGTAATTGAAATTTGACAATAAAGGTTAGATTTGTTTATGGGTTTATTAATACAGAGCCTAACGACGTGATGTCGCCAGGCTCTTGTTGTTTTTATATATGTCGTGTCGCCGCATCAGTTGAGGCGGCCGTATTTCCAGTACAAGTGCAGGAGTCCCTGTACATGCTTGTATCCCAGTTTTGACAAAGGGTTGCGCGATGTGGCGCGCTGGTAGGCGTGAATTATCGACAGGTGTGGCAAGTACTTGATGCGCCATCCCGCCTTGCGCAGGCGCAGGCAGTAGTCAGCGTCCTCGGGACCATAGAAAATGGCCTCGTCGAACATACCCGTCTGCTCCACAGCTTCGCGCTTAATCATCTGGCATGCGCCTATCACGTAGAAGGGCTCGATGCTGCCGTCCTCGTCGGCCTTGTAGTGCGACAACGGACGCTGGATGCGCAGCAGACTGTACAACTTGGAAACAATGCCGGGGAAAGGACGATAACTGGGCTGTACATTACCCTGGGCATCGGTCATGCGGCAAGCGCACAGGCCCACATCGCTATGCTCGTCGAGGTATTTCTCCATGCCCTCGATTGCCTCGGTATTGGCAATGGTGTCGTTATCGAGAATAAGTATCTTGCCGCCGTGGGCCTTGATGAACCCCTGGTTGCGGGCAGCTGCAATACCACGGTTATAGCCATTGGTGGTGAGGCGCACACGCGGGAACTCGCGGCGCACAGCCTCGGGTGTACCGTCGGTCGAACCGTTGTCAATAACGATAATCTCAACGTCGCCGCGGTCGACAATGGGAACGAGCGAAGCCAAGCACTTGCGCGTGGCATCGATATTGTTCCATGTGAGTATAACTATAGACAGTGTAATCATTTGTTTTAGGGCTTTATCCGAATAGTTTTATCTTAAGGGCGCGCAGTGAGTGCATGAATCCGCCCAGGCTTGTAAATTTTCTCATGTGGGTCGAGACGAAATGCCACGACAGGAAGTAAGACACGTTGTTACGCCACAATGCACGTTCCATGTCGCGTGCACTGAGGTGCGGGAAATTGACGATGCTGTTGCGTTGTACATCGGTGGGCTCGTACTTGCCGGTGGCAAGCCAACCATTGCTCTTACACAACTCATAGAACTCGGTGCCGGGGAAGGGCGATACGATGTTGAACATCACCTGGTCCACCTTTAGGCGCTTGGCCTCGCTTAAAGTGTGGGCTACCGTCTCGCGGGTCTCGAGCGGACAACAGCCTATGAGGATATTGAGTTTCACGGGTACGCCGTGCTCCTTGAGCGTGTCGATGGCGGCATAAATCTGCTGCGAAGTGATTCCCTTCTTGATGTAGGCAAGGATTTCGTCGTTGAACGACTCAACGCCCAGGTCGATATACTGGCAGCCTCCTTGCGAGAGCAGTTGGGCAATGGCGGGTGTAATTGCGTCGACACGTGCCTGGCACCCCCACGACATGCCGTAACGCTTCATGATGTCGCACATACCGCGCGTGCGCTCCTCGTTCCAGATGAAATTGTCATCTACAAATCCTATTGCCGAGTAACCCTGCTCGTGCAGCATCTTTACCTCCTGCTCCACGTTCTCGAGCGAACGCATATAGATGGGCGGCTTGCGGCCGTCGTTGTGCGAGCGATGCTCTATCTCACGCGCAAAGGTGAGACTGCTGGGCACGCAGTAGATGCAACGGTAGGGACAGTTGCGCGATGTGAGCATGGTGGTGTAGCGTCCGCTGGCAAGCTTGGGATTGCGGTAGCAGCGGTCGCCCAGCAGATGACGTGCCGGGAACGGCAGCGTGTCAAGTTCCTTGATCAAAGCACGGGGGCGGTTGTTCACCACCTCTCCCCCGCTGTTGAGGAATGAGATGCCGTCGACCGCGGCAAGCGTGCCGGCAGTGGCAAGCACCTCAAGCAGATGCTTGACGGTTGCCTCGGGCTCTCCACGCACCACGATGTTGCGCTGATGGGCAAGCACCTTGCGGTAGAAATAGGTTGCGCCGGGACCCAGGAACACTACATGGGCAAGCGGGCGCATATCGTGCAACACAGCCGTTGCCTGCAGGTCGTTGTCGAGCGAGAGGTTGACCATCCACACCATGTAGACGTCGCTGTCGTCGCCCTCGAGCCATGAGCGCCACTTGCTGTCGTTGCGGCACGACGAGAAATCACGGTATTGCACCTCGCAGTCGGGCATCTGCTCGACCACGGCAGCCACGATGAGCTCATAGATGTTGGGCATGGGATACACCACATGCGTGCAGCCCGCCGAGCGTTCGGCAGGTCGCTTACCCAAGAGCACAGGAGGCGTTACAAACGAGACTTTCATCGTGGTTAATAAAGACGAAACGGACGACACCGCAAGTTAGAGAGCGGACGACCGTTTCGCTATTGTAAGCGCGCGAATGGGCATTTTTTCAATTAATATACTACAGTACCGATGGGTTCACCGGTAACTACCTTGCGCAGGTTACCCACAACATCCATGTTGAAGACGTGGATGGGCATGTTGTTCTCCTTGCACATGATGGTAGCAGTCATGTCCATCACCTTGAGGTTGCGCTCATATACCTCATCATAAGAGATGCGGTCAAACTTAGTTGCAGTGGGATCTTTCTCGGGGTCGGCGGTATAGATACCGTCAACGCGGGTACCCTTGAGCATCACGTCGGCCTCAACCTCGATGCCACGCAGAGCCGAACCGGTGTCGGTGGTGAAGAAAGGATTGCCTGTACCGCACGACATGATGGCAACCTTGCCCTGGTTCATAGCATCGATAGCGCGCCACTTGCTGTAGTGCTCGCCTATGGGAACCATGTTAACTGCAGTGAACACCTGCGAGGGCTGCCCCACTGTGTCGAGAGCCGATGAGAGAGCCAGCGAGTTGATAACGGTAGCGAGCATACCCATCTGGTCGCCTT
>DCGA01000166.1:5338-13103 GCA_002314465.1 bacterium UBA1790
GTCCGCGGAAGATGTTACCGCCGCCAATCACGATTGCCACCTGCACACCTGCGTCAACGATTTCCTTGATTTGGGTTGCATAGTCGGCAACGCGCTGGGGGTCTATACCATGGCCTAGACCGGCCGCAAGCGATTCGCCACTGAGTTTGAGAAGGATTCTCTTGTAAATTGTCTTCATTGTGATGGAGTTATTGTTTTGATTGTACAAAGGTAGTCACAATCTCATTATAATACAATAGTGCAACGCGGTTTTTTGCCACGCACGGCCAATAATATGCAACAAGGCAGGGCCGTTGCGGGTCCTGCCTTGTGTTTTCTATATTGCTGGGTAGCCAAGGATTACTTGCCAGCGAGTGCGTTAGCGCGCTCGAGGTACTTGTCTACGTTGAAGCGGTAAATCTGTGTGTAAGAAGGATAGTTGTCCTTGATATCCTGATAGATAGCAGCCTCCTCGGCATACTTCTTGAGCTCGTGGAGAACAACAGCCTTCTTGATCATGAATGTGGGAGCATAATACTCATTCTTATCAGCCTTCTTGATTGCAGCGTCGAATGCGCTGATAGCCTTGTCGTACTGCTTCATGTTAACGTAGCAGTCGCCGAGCAGAGACTTAGCAGCGGGACCAGCGATGTTACCATCGGCGTCATACTTCTCGAGATACTCAGCAGCCTCTTTGTTCTTGCCCTGCTGATAGAGGATGATAGCTGCGTTGAACGCTGCACGCTCAGCATCGCTGCCAAACTCATCGAAAGCCTTCTCATAGTCCTTGAGAGCGTTGATAGTGTCGCCCTGCAGGTTCTCGATGTCGGCCTTACCCATTACTTCCTTAGCCTTAGCCTTGTTGGGGTCGTGGATGAAATACTTGTAACCTGCGAAGAGAACTACAACTGCCAGAACTGCGATGAGGAAATAGTAGATGTATTTCTTGTTTTGTTCAAGTTTTTGCGCGGTTGAAGTCAGTGACTCGTTAACCTCTTCAAGGGTTGTACGCGCGGGAGCATTGTTTTTCTGTGCCATTTTATATTTTTGTTTTTTAATTTTTAGCGTAATTGTGCAGTAAACACATTTTGACTTGCAAAGTTAATAGTATTTTACTGAAAAATAAAATAAAACACAATTTATTTTCATATCTCGCGCCATTTTCAATGACAAAATGCCCATTTACACGTATTTGAGGCACAAACGGGGGTATTCTTTAGCGTCTTACAGACGCGGGGCAGGCGTCACTTCTGTTCCCGGCACACCCCGCTGCGCTCAGGTGTACCGGGTTATCCAGGTGGTGTCCTGCGGACACAGAAACCATTCCCAATTAACCCCTAAACTCCAACCCTTCCCCACTAAACCCTAAACCCTTACCCCGTCCTCTTTAAACATTAAACTTTAAACACTAAACCTTAAACCCTAAACCCTAAACAAAAATATAGGGCGCACCTTGCGATGCGTCCTATATATAATATAATGTGTAAGGGACTGGGCTCAGCCCCTTACATCATTGCTTAGATTAGCGGAGTGTCCACTGTGAGCAAGCCACGGGAGCTGTAGTCTCGCTGCGGATACCACGAACGATCCAGCAGTAACCACGGCCGATTGACTCAGTCCAGTAGTCGGTGAACTTAGCCTGCTCTACGCCCTTTGAGTTGAGGTAAGTGAGGGGTGACAGTGAGCCATCCTCGTTTACAACCTGAACATCAAGGTTAACGCGCATTGAACCAGCTGAGTTGAAAGTAGTCTTGATGACATCGGTCATAATCCACTCGGTAGCCTCGCCGAATGCAACGGGCTTGCCTACGGGGAGGTACTCGCCATAAGTCTTAGTCTCCTTGTCATAAGCCTGGATGCGGAGCTGGAGCTTCTTGTCGAAGGGTACACCAGCAGTTTCCCATACAAAGTTGTAGAAACGAACTGCACAGTACTCGGCTGTGTTAGTTGTTACCTGAGTAGGAATTACAGGAACTTCGATTACCTTGGGAGCTTCCTCAGCCTTGCAAACGAATACCTGATATCTCTTGCCGCCTTCAACATTGAAGTCCTGGTCGAAAACGACTGCATCGCCCTTACCGTAGAGCTTGAGGTGGTTCTTACCAGCGGGAACTGTGTAATACAGACCTGTTGAACCGCCAGGAGCGCCATTGTAAGGAGTGATGATAGCTGCGCCATTGTTTACGAATGTCTGACCAGCCATCTCAATCTTGTAGATGTTGTTGGCAGCTGCCGCAGAAACAGGAGCCTGGTACATAATCTGTACCTGTGCCTTTGTATTGTCGACAATTGTCCAGGGAGCATCAACGTCTACATTCTTCTCGCTACATGATGCCAGCATAAATACTGAAGCCGCTGCGAGCATTAAATATTTGATACTTTTCATAATTCAGTTTTAGTTTAATTCATTAATACTATAAGGTGTATTACTTGCGCTCGGTGGGCATGTCACCAGGATATGCAAACCAAGGAATTGAGCACTGGTAGTCATCAGCAAGACCAGAGATGGGCTTGAGAGCGCTCAAGTTGGGCTTGTTCCACATGTACTCTGAGTTGTAACGAGGACGGATGCGGAAGCAGGGAGAACCGTTGTTCTTAGTGTTGTAAGAAGACTTGCGGCCCTGTACCTGAGCGGGAGCCAGGTAGAAGCCCTTGTAAACCTTAGTGGGATCGCTATCCTTCTTCTGGTTAACTGACTCAAGGTCCCAACCATTGCCGTTGTAGGGATATTCGCCAGTGTACTCGATGTCGTACATGTACTTGCGAAGGTCAACCCATACCTCAAGTGCGCCCCAGGGGAAGAGAGCGTCATACTTCTGCATCATGATGTGAGAGAGGGTGAAGTCAGCCTCTGACAGACCGTTTACATAAGGACCTGCAAGGTACTCAGCAGCGAGTGCGTTGAAGTTAGCCTTAGAGATAACGTCACCTGAGTGGTACTTAACGCCATTCTGCTCCAGAATCTTACCTGTAACAAGGTGGCTTGCTGTGAACTCGAGGTCGGCAGCAACAGCCTTCTTCCAGGTTGCGAGAGCCTCGCTCTTCTTGCCTACCTTGAACTGAGCCTCAGCGAGGTCAAACATAATCTCGGCATAAGTAGTGAGGATGTAGGGAGCGTTGTCCTCATAGAGCCAACGACCTGTGCCCGAACGTTCCTGTGTGATACCTGCAGGAGACCATACGCGTGATGTATTGTAGATAGTTGCTACAGTTGCGTCGTTCTTGCCTTCGGGGTCACAGAGGGTGTTGTTAAGGAATGAGCTGGTAGTACCAGTGAATGTACCGCCGTTGAAGACGAACTTCTTAGCAGCAGCCATATCCTCAACCATGGGAGTCTCAACGTTGATGATACTCTTTGTACAGAGCTTAGCAAGGGGACGGGGGTCGAAGTGACCAACCTCATCAAGGGTATCGCAAATGATCTGCTTGTCGGCAATCTCATAGCGAAGGTTTGCAGTCTCATAGTCATCAACCTGGAGCCACAGACCATCCTCTTCGCGATACTTAGGAACGCGACCAGTCATGATCTCAACAGCATACTCGTGAGGCCAGTAAACAGTAGACAAGTTGCCACGGTATACACCCCAGAAGTTGTTGTAAGCGCTGTAAGCAGCGTTCTCGCTACCACCGGCGATTGAGAGCTCAGCATTGTCGGCGTTGCTTGCGAAAGACTTAGCAGCAGCAGCCTCGAGTTCAGCATAATATTTCTCCTTGAAATCTTTCTTGTTAGAAAGAGATGCGAGGTTACGTACGATTACTGCATAAGCAAACTTAATCCACTTAGACTTGTCGCCCTTGAAGATGTAGTCGTTAGCGCTAATCTTAGTACCATAGTTGGTAGCATCGTCCTTCTCCAGGAGCTCGATAGCCTTGTAAGCCCACTCGCGTACCTGAGGATAGATTTCGCTCTGATAGTCGTACTCGTGAGAGAGAAGACCTGCAACGAACGCCTGCTTCATGGGAAGCTCGCCGTGATACTTGGTCATCATGTCCCAAGAGAAAGCCTTCATGGCATAACCGATACCAGCCATTGTCCAGTTCTCGGCTTCCATTGACTGGTTGATAAGGTTCTCAAGGTTCATACCTTGGTTCCAGTATACCATACGCCACAATTCACCGGCAGCGTCGTTACCTGCAGTGTAGTAGTTGTTGGCGAAGTTAGAGTAACTGCTTGTACCGAACATCTGAGTGAGGGGAGCAGCAGCACGCAGGTCGTAATAGATGCCGAAGTAATTCTGCTGGATACCTGCGAGATACAGATAACCGTCAACATAGTCAGGGGCATCCTGGTTCTTATTAACGTCGAGATAGTCGTCGCAACCTGTGGTAACAACTCCTGTCACGGCTAATGCGAGAAGCATAAATGCTTTATATAATTTCTTCATTGTTTCTAAGTTTTAAATGATGTGAAACATGATGTGATTAGAATGTTACACTCAGACCGAAGGTGTAAGTGCGGGGGCTGGGCAGTGACCAGCAGTCGTAACCTTGACCACCTACACCACCAGCAGCAGCCGACATCACGTTACCTACTACGTCATAACCAGTGTAGTTGGTGAGAGTGAAGAGGTCGTTACCTGCTACGTAAATCTGTGCACGAGAGATGAAGCCGTGAGTGAAGTCCTTGAGGAACTTAGCGGGAATGTTGTAGTTGAGACGGAGCTCCTGCAGACGGATGTAGTTGATACCCTTCTGTACCCAGAGTTCATCATAGTCGTCAACCCAAGTAGAAGCACTACCAGTAGTAGTCTGGATAGCGATGGTGTTACGGTTAGGAGTATCGGTTTCTTCCATACCATCCTGAAGCACGCCATTGAATACGTAGCTATCAGCATTCTCACGGAAGTATACTGAGTACTGGCTGAGACCGCGGTTCATCATTTCACGAGCGGTACCGTTAACCATTGTAGCGCCAAGGCGGCCGCTGAACATTGCGCTCAGGCGGAAGTCCTTATAAGTAAGAGCTGTAGTAAGACCGAAACGGAGGTCGGGCTCACGGTCGCCGAGAACTGACCAGCTTGAATCAACAACGGGAAGACCTGTTGTGGGGCTGATGAGGATTTCACCCTTAGAGTTGCGCTTGAATGCGCGACCAGTTACGGTAGTAATGGGCTGGCCCAGCATGATACCGTTACGGATGTTACCAGAGTTCCATGTGTAAGCGTTGTAGTACTCGCTCAGGTTCTCGGGCAAGTAAACAACCTCAGATGTAGTGTGTGATGCGTTTACACCTACGTTCCATGTGAAGTCGTGAGTCTTAACGAGGTCAACGTCTACGTGAGCCTCCCAACCGTTAGTTGTAAATGAACCAACGTTCATGTTGTTCAATACGAAACCGGTTGCATAAGACATACGGAAACCAGTTACGATCTGGTCCTCGCACTTAGTCTTGAAGTAAGTGAAGTCGGCATTGATGCGGTTTTCCCAAGCGCGAGCCTCGAAACCAACCTCCCAAGAGGTGTTCATCTCGGGCTTAAGAGCCTTGTTGGGACCTGTGAAACCATACTTGTAACCACCACCGGTGAGACCAGTTGCCTCGAGCTCGGGGTCGATTGAGAGAACGGGAGCGTCCTTACCAACCTTAGCATAAGAACCACGGAGCTTCAAGTAGTTGAGAACTGTGTTGTCCTTGAGGGGCTTGAGCTCGGTGAGAACCCAAGAAAGCTCAACTGCGGGATAGAATTATGTGTTGTTGCCCTTAGGCAGTGTAGAAGACTTATCGTTACGGAAACGGAATGTAGCGAATGCCATGTTGTTGTAACCGTACTCGAACTGGCCTGAGAGACCGAGAACGCGACGCTTGGTGTTCTTCTTCTTTGATACAACAGTTGCAGGGTTACAGTTGTTGATTGAGTAGAAGTCGAGCAGCTGGAAGTCAGAGCCTGAAGATGCGAGTGATGTTACACCGTTCTCAACGCTGTGGAAACCGAGCTGAGCACCAATAGTGTGAACGCCGAATGTGTTGTTGTAACCAGCAAGAACGTTCACTGTGGGGTCGCTTGTGTTATACTTAGAAATGCTGTAAGTACCGCCCTTGGTTACGTTCTTGTTAGCAGCAGCGTAGTAGGGGTGGTTACCATACTCGTACTGAGATGTACTAACGTCCCAACCAAACTGGCCGCGGATGTAAGCACCCTCAAACGGAGTGATGTTGAAGTTCATTGCGCTGATGAAGCGGTCGGTCTGATCCTGGTTGAGACCCTTGTACATCTTATACAGGGGGTTGTAGAGGTCAGTGTCGGTGTAGTGCTCGGGATAGCGCATGTGGATACCGTCGGCATCGAGGTAGTTAGCCATGTTGTCAACATAGGGCCAGAGGTATGCACGGTAGAGAGGACCAGCAGTGAAGCGGTCAACCTTCTTATTAGTAAGGTGAACGTACTGCATTGAAGCGTCGAATGCGAGCCACTTGGTGATTTGACCCTTACCAGCAACCGAGAGGTTCTTACGGTTGAGGTTAGTAGTCTTGATAACACCGTCCTGGTCGATGAATGAAGCACTTGCGCGTACACTCATCTTCTCGTTACCTGCCTGAACACTGATGTTGTGCTTCTGGAGGAAACCAGTTTGGAGGATAGCCTTCACGTTGTCGTAAGTCTCATACTCACCTGTGAAGAGGTTACCCCAAGCCGATGTGTAGTAGTAGTTGGTTGCACCATAAGCACCGTTGGCATACTTACGCTGGATCTCGGGCCAGCCATAAGCCTTCTGGAAAGAAAGCTGGTTGCTGTAAGTAACCTTAGCAGCGCCGTTGGAACCTTTCTTAGTGGTGATGATGATCGCACCGTTAGAAGCGTCCGAACCGTAAAGAGCGGCTGCGGCTGCACCCTTGAGGACTGTCATGCTCTCGATGTCCTCGGGGTTGATATCGTTACCACGAGATGCGAAGTCACCGTCACGAACCGAGCTACCGCTGCTGTCGCCATTAGCGAAGCTGTTGGTACCGTTGAAGGTGGTGTTATTCATGGGAATACCATCAATAACGTAAAGAGGTTGGTTGTTACCCGACAGAGATGTTGCCGAGCGAAGGATTACCTGGGTAGAAGCACCGGGAGCACCACTGGTGTTGGTTACTGTCATACCAGATACACGGCCCTGGAGGGCGGTGATGAAGTCGGTACGGCCCGATTCTGCGATATCGGTAGCCTTAACGTTCTGAACCGATGAACCTACGGCACGAGCGACACGCTTCATACCGAACTCAGCGGTGATTACCACTTCGTCGAGAGCGTTAGCGCCTTCGGCCATTGTTACATCAACAGTCGCTCCGTTCACTTTCACTTCCATGGGCTGAGAGCCGATGTAAGAGATCACCAGGGTCGAGCCCTTGGGAGCGTTGATACTGTACTTGCCATCAATATCGGTAGCAGTACCACGAGTGGTACCTTTAACCATAACGGTCGCACCGATGAGAGGCTCACCATTAGCGTCTTTTACGACACCAGTCACTTTGTTATTCTGCGCAACAGCAGTAAAGCCCACGTTGCTCTGACTTGTAGTCAGGCCAGCGGGAGCGCCACATGCGATTGCCAGCGCAGCTAACAGTACACATTGTTTTTTCATACGCACAATTTTGTGAGTTGGTTTATAAAATTGGTTATTAGGAGTAAATAATTTTACTGTCACACTTTGGTTAACCGGATAAAGAAGCAGTCACTTTTTTCGATACACAATACTTAACATATCGCCATCTCATGTCATGTCACGACACTTCACTACAATCCAATTAGTATGCAAATTTGGTAATTTTATTTAAAATAAACCTCAAATCCGCAACTAAATCCTA
>DCGA01000193.1:0-2562 GCA_002314465.1 bacterium UBA1790
CCTGCAGCTTATGAATGCCTCGGGTATGAAGTTCGGCAGCCGTGAGCAGGAGGTAAGTAATATCTCCCGTTCGCTCAAGGCCCTTGCCAAGGACCTGAACATTCCCATCATCGCCCTGTCTCAGCTCAACCGTAGCGTGGAACAGCGCGGCGACGACAAGCGCGGCAAGCGCCCGCAGTTGAGCGACCTTCGTGAGTCGGNNGAATATCCCTATCATTGCCTTGAGTCAGTTGAATCGTGGCGTTGAGAGTCGTGACGGACTGGAAGGCAAGCGCCCACAATTGAGTGACCTTCGCGAATCTGGTGCTATCGAACAGGATGCCGATATCGTATGCTTCATCCACCGCGAGGAGTATTACACCAAGAGCAGCGAGGATGCCGAGGGCAACAACATCAAGGGTAAGGCCGAGTTTATCATCGCTAAGCACCGTAGCGGTGCCGTGGGCGATGTGGCTATGCGATTTGTACACCAGTTCGCTCGCTTTGAAAACTGGGACGAGAACTATAACCTGGCGGGCGAGAGCACCGTGGCATCAAAGATGAACGCCGCTCAGGATGCCCCCATGGTCGACAATGCCGCTCCTTTTGACTCAATGGGTGGCGCACCCGTTGCGCCCAATGTGGACTTCCTCGCAAGTAGCAACGAAGAAACTACTCCATTCTGATGCAATACCCCGACCGCGACAAATCGACTACGCTCAAGGATATGGTCGCCGAGAACGACCGTCCGCGCGAGAAGGCCAAGGCCAAGGGTTTCGGCGCACTCTCTACGCCCGAACTGCTTGCGATAATCGTGGGCAGCGGCACGGTGGGGGAGAATGTCACCGAACTGTGCCAGCGCATTCTGCACGACTGTGATGAGAAACTCTACCGCATGGGCCGGTTGAGCATCCGCGACCTGTCGCGTAACTATCGCGGCATAGGCGAGGTAAAGGCTATTGAGATACTTGCGGCGCTTGAATTGGGCCGCCGTTACCATCTTGAGAGATTTGACGAGGCCAATCAGATCCTTTCGAGCAAGGATGCCTACGAATATCTGAGAATCCGCATGGACCACCTTTCTCATGAGGAAATCCATGTGCTGCTGCTCGACCGCGCCAAGCGCATCATGCACATGGAGCGCATAAGCAGCGGCGGCACTGCAATGGCGGTGGCCGACATCAAGATGGTGCTTAAACCAGCCATCGAGCGCCTTGCCGACGGCATTATCCTTGCCCATAACCATCCCAGCGACACTCCGCATCCCAGCGATATGGACAACCGCCTTACCAAGCATGTGAAGGATGCTTGCAAGGTGATGGACATTGAACTGGTCGACCACATAATCGTGTGCCGTGGAGGCCGCTATTACAGCTACAACGACAACAACGCGTTGTAATGGCTGAAAGACATAAACCGACAAAAAGAAAAAACAACGAATATATGTTATTTTCGGTAATAGTTCCGGTATATAACCGGCGTGACGAGATAGAGGAATTGCTCAAGAGCCTTGCGGCACAGGAAAGCCGCAACTTTGAGGTGCTTATCGTGGAAGACGGTTCGACCGATCCCTGTGGCGACATCGTTGAGCGATGGGCGGCGACAGGACTCGACGCACAGTATTTCTTCAAGGACAACGAGGGACGCAGCATAGCCCGCAACCACGGCATAGAGCGTGCGCGCGGCGACTATTTCGTGTTCTTCGACAGCGATTGCGTTATCCCAAAGGAGTATTTCACTATTCTCACCGCGGCGCTCGAAGCCCATCCCGTGCCTTGCTTTGGCGGCCCCGACTCGGCAAGCGACGACTTTACCGATGTTCAGAAGGCCATCAATTTCTCAATGACGGCATTCCTTACCACTGGTGGCATACGCGGCGGCAAGGTGCAGCTTGAGAAATTTGTGCCCCGCTCGTTCAATATGGGTTATTCGCGCGAGGTGTGGGAAAAGGTCGGAGGATTCCGCGAGATGTTCAGCGAGGATATCGACATGAGCACCCGCATCCGTCAGGCAGGATCGGACATCCGCCTCATCCGCGAGGCGTGCGTCTACCACAAGCGCCGCACCAGTTTCAAGAAATTTGCACGCCAGACCTATGTGTTCGGCATGTCGCGCATTACCCTCAAGTTGCTTTATCCCGACAGCCTCAAGCTCGTCCACACCCTCCCTGCGGTGTTTGTGATAGGTTGTCTCACCCTCATAATCCTGTCCCTGGTGTGGCATTGGTGGGCTATCCTCCCTCTGGCGCTGTATGTGGTGATGTTGTGGATAAGTGCATTGTTCTCAACCAAGAGCCTCAAAATCTCCCTCATGGCCATTGCCACAAGTTTTATCCAACTTGGCAGTTACGGCGTGGGATTCATCAAAGCGTTTACATGGAAAATCCTCCTCGGTCACGGCCGTGACATCAACGAGGAAATCGCCCTCCGCAAAGGCAAATAATTATCAATACGTTAGGGTGAGATACGTTGCTCGTGCGAAAAGTTTCAAGTGTGGGCTATTGACATTTGATATCATCCCGTTAGGGATGTGAGATGGTAGCCAGCCATGCAGACATGCCATGGGCATTTCGATATGGCTGGG
>DCGA01000193.1:2591-4575 GCA_002314465.1 bacterium UBA1790
ATGCCTTTAGGTATGGGATAACACCAATAATATGGCTAACACCTACACGCAAATATTTCTCCACGTAATATTCTCGGTCAAAAACCGCGAATCACTCATCACGCCCGAGGTAGAACCAGAATTGTATTCATACATATGCGGCGCGTGTAATAACCGTGGCCATCATGTCCACGCCATAAGTGGGGTAAGAGACCATATTCACATGTTGATAGGTATGCACCCAAGCGAGGGTATCAGCCCATTGGTACAGAGTATCAAAATCCAGTCAACATCGTGGATGCGCGATAAAAAGGGTGTTGCCGGTTTTGCATGGCAATCGGGTTTCGCCGCATTTTCTTATAGCAAGTCGCAGTTGCCACAGGTGATGAATTATATTTCAAATCAGAAACAGCATCACAAACAACGAACATTTGATGACGAAATGTTGGAGATTGCCGAGCGGTCGGGCATTGAATATGATGCGCGGTATTTGTTGAAAGGTATTGAAGAATAAATAAAATTCCCATGTTCGATGAAGAGCATGGGAGTTTTTTGTGTATTATCCCATACCTAAAGGCATGGGGACCGTGTGGTTATCCTTTTTCCAGCCATATCGACGTTCCTTCGTCACGTCTGCATGGCTGGCTACCTTATCACATCCCTAACGGGATGTTCCCATCTATGGTGGGTGACATAATCTGGCGGGATATTCCGTTTCAGGGGCGGTGTATGTCCGTACCCCCAGCCATATCAACATACCTACGGCATGTCTGTATGGCTGGCTATTTCATTTCATCCCCAAGGGGATGTTTTTGTGATATGTGGGTTAGAGCTTGATGGTTTCTACGAATGTGAGCCTGATAATATCGCTATATTCATATTCCACAAGTTCGACGTAGAATTTCTTGTCCTTTGCCTGGTAAATCTCGCTGTCGAATACGTCTACATGCTGAATGAAATCATACTGCTTGTTCATGTGGTCCATCAATGTTTGCTTGGTTGTGGCCGACTTGTCGATGCTGATGTGTACGCTCACGAGTTTACCGTCGTTGAAATCATACTCATATTCCATTTTCTTTCGCTTGCAGATGATGTAGTCGGGTGTTACCTCGTCGGCAACCTGAACATATTCCAATACTTGTTCTTGTGATGCTCCCCATTGGGTATAGGGCTCTAAATAGGGTGCGGGTGCTTCTGGTTCGTCGCAGCAAGATGCGAGGATAAAGGGCATAACTATTGCCATAATGTACATAAATCTCTTCATAATCGTTTAGTCTTAAAATTTCGTGCTGCAAAGGTAGGCGTTATTCGTGTAACCGATTTGTAAAAATGGGACATTGTATTACAAATTAAAAAGACTACGGACGGGTCGTTGTGCCCATCCGCAGTCATTACCTTATATTATATAAGTGATTACAGGTTGTTGAGGTACCACTCGTAGAGAGCGGGAACACCGTCGTTGATTTCCATGCGGTGACGCCATCCCAGGGAGTGAAGGCGGCTCACGTCGGTGAGTTTGCGCATGGTACCGTCGGGCTTTTCGCTGTCCCACAGTACTTCGCCCTTGTAGCCCACGGTTTCCTTAACGAGCATCGCGAGGTCGTAGATTGAAATCTCCTTGCCGCTGCCCACGTTGATGTGGCAGTTGCGCACCTCGGGATTCTCGCCGCGCACATCCTCGAAGTTGATGTGCTCAAGGCAGTAAACGCTGGCGTCGGCCATATCGTCGCTCCACAGGAACTCGCGCACGGGTTTGCCTGTGCCCCACAGCAGGAGGCTCTTGTCGCTGATGCCATACTTGGCAAGCACCTTAACGATGTCGTCCATCGGGGCATTGCCGTCGACACCCTCCACGGGACGGCTGTTGAAGTCGGCTCGCAGAGCAGCCTCGTTGCCCTCGTTGAGAAGGCGTGCAAGGTGCATCTTGCGTATCATTGCAGGCATCACGTGGCTTGTCTCGAGGTTGAAGTTGTCGCGCGGGCCATACAGGTTGGTGGGCATCACT
>DCGA01000193.1:4586-6292 GCA_002314465.1 bacterium UBA1790
ATATAGTTGGTGCCATACTGCAGGTTAAAGCTCTCGCACATCTTGAGACCGGCAATCTTGGCGATGGCATAAGGCTCGTTGGTGTACTCGAGGGGAGATGTGAGCAATGCGTTCTCGGGGATGGGCTGGGGAGCCTCACGCGGATAGATGCATGTGCTGCCCAGGAAGAGCAGTTTCTCCACACCGTGGCGCCAAGCCTCGCCTATCACGTTTTGCTGAATCTGCAGGTTCTGGTAGATAAAGTCGGCGCGGTACTTGAGATTGGCCATGATGCCGCCCACATGGGCTGCAGCGAGAACCACCATCTGGGGCTTTTCCTCGTCGAAGAAAGCCTTGACAGCAGCGCCGTCCATAAGGTCGAGTTCGCTGTGTGTGCGTCCCACGAGGTTGGTATAACCCTTGCTCTCGAGGTTGCGCCATATTGCCGAGCCCACGAGTCCGCGGTGACCGGCTACATATATCTTGGTATCTTTGTTCATGACAGTTTCTTCACTTCGTTCATGTCGTGCTCAACCATGATGCGCACGAGTTGGTCGAATGTGGTCTGCTGGGGATTCCAGCCGAGCTGGGTGCGTGCCTTTGTGGGGTCGCCCAGCAGCTGCTCAACCTCGGCGGGACGGAAGTACTTGGGATCAACCTCTACAAGCACTCGGCCTGTAGCCTTGTCGATACCCTTCTCGTCGACGCCTTCGCCTTGCCACTCAAGCTCGATGTCGGCATAGTGGAATGCCAGTGTACAGAACTCGCGCACTGTGTGGTACTCGCCTGTAGCGATGACGAAGTCCTCGGGCTCGGGCTGCTGCATGATGAGCCACATGCACTCAACGTAGTCGCGTGCATAACCCCAGTCGCGTCGTGCGTTGAGGTTGCCCAAGTAGAGCTTGTCCTCGAGGCCGGCGGCGATGTGTGCTGCGGCGATGGTAATCTTGCGTGTCACGAAGTTCTCGCCACGGCGCTCGCTCTCGTGGTTGAAGAGGATGCCGTTAACGCAGTACATGCCGTAGCTCTCGCGGTAGTTCTTCATAATCCAGAAGGCGTATAACTTGGCGGCTGCATAGGGGCTGCGGGGGTAGAAGGGGGTAGTCTCGCGCTGGGGAACCTCCTGTACCTTGCCGTAGAGCTCGCTGGTCGATGCCTGGTAAATCTTGGTCACGTAGGCGCGGCCTGCGATGCGCACGCTCTCGATGAGGCGCAGTGTACCCACTGCGTCAACGTCGGCGGTGTACTCAGGGACATCAAACGATACCTTTACGTGGCTCTGTGCCGCAAGGTTGTATATCTCGTCGGGTTTGATTTTCTCAATGATGCGGATGAGCGAACTTGAGTCGGTCATGTCGGCATAGTGGAGGTTGATGAGGCGTGACTGCTTCATGTCGCGTACCCACTTCTCAAGGTACAGGTGCTCGATGCGGCCAGTATTGAAACTACTGCTGCGACGCAGTGTGCCATGTACCTCATAGCCCTTCTCAAGCAGGAACTCGGCCAGATAAGAACCGTCCTGACCTGTGATGCCCGTGATGAGGGCTACTTTTTTCTTATTTTCTTCCATTTAGTATATAGGATTTTGTTTTGTTTTCAACTTGCAAAATTACACAAATCCCATTGCATATCAAAGAAAAGAGGTGAAATAATAACTAAAACCTTTGCTTATTAACGCATTTTTTTGTTAAATTTGTGATATACCTCAAATCCGCAACTAAATCCTA
>DCGA01000085.1:0-9116 GCA_002314465.1 bacterium UBA1790
CAGGTGCTGTGAGCCATATTCAAGGGCTTGCTTACTTAGCGAAGCCGCCTTGAGATGCTTGTAGGCCTGGCCGTTATAGGCCATGATGGCGGGCATCTTCTTGGCGATTGACCACGAACGGTAGCGCTCCCAGTTCTCAAATGCCAGTTTGCGGCTACAGTCGAGTTGCTGCGCCAGTGTCTCTACATCCATCATTGCCATCTCGGCGGCCAGGATGTCGGCAACGCTTTGGAACATGGGCACGCTGCACGGCGATGCGTCGCAGTGCGGGAACATTATCTTGGCGTTGGCAAGGAGAATCTGCATGTGATGTGAGTGTTACAGAGTGTATTTGATGCCTATACCGAATGTGTTGGGCACCATCTCATACTCCTTGACATTGAGGCTTCCGTCGGCGGCTGTCGACTTGTCCTTGACGTCTTTCTGCAGTGAAACGATGTCGTAGATATACACATACATCCCTTTCCATCGCTTGCCCACACTGAGGCTTGCGGCAGCGCATTCGCCCAGCGTGCCTTCGTGCATGTGCACCTTGCTGTAGTAGTTGAACTTAGCACCGCCATGCCACCCGTCGGCGAGCGTGAACTGTGGATGCAGCATCAGGTTAAAATAGGTGTAGTGTTTTTTATTGCCTTCGTTGGGCATGTCCTTGTGATACACATTGCCGGTGAATGTCAGCGAGAATGCCTTGTAGCGGTACAAGGTCATGATGTTGGCGTTCAAGATGTGATTTACGCCCCCGTTTTCATAAGTAGTATATTTAAGGGTTGCGCCAAATCCTCCGCTGGGTGATGTCGAACCGCCAACACTCTTGGCGTTGATGATGTCCCTGATGTTGTTATAACTTGCACCTATGTTAAATGTGATGGAGTTGTTGCCCCATGTGCGGTCGGTGAGGTAGTCAAGTTTGAATTCATGCGACAGCATGGGGACGAGGTAAGGATTTCCCTTGACATAAGACATGCTTTCCAATTCATAGCCCAGCAGGGGGAACAACTGGTTGTTGGTGGGACGTTGCAACTTGCGGTCGGCGATGAATCGCAGGCATTTGTGCTGGCTTATGTGCCATTCGGTTATCAGTTTGCCGGTAAAGTCATTGCTATAGACCTTGTAGTCTTCGTCCAGACGCCTGATGTCGTAGCGGAAGTGCTGATACTCGCCGGTAGCCTTCATGTGAAATTTGCCGGTGTTTAATTCAACATAAGCATAGGGTTGTATGAAGTAGGTGTTGTTTTCAGGCGTGCGGTTGANNGGTTGATTTCAATACTATATTGTATTATTTTGGAAGACATGTCGTCAGATGTGAACATACCGTTAAGGTTACAGCCCACACCCACGTTCACGGTGCTGCGCTTAGACGATGGCTGTAGCATAGACTTGAACTCGACCTTGCCCGAGATATTATTGCTGGTGAAGTCGTTATTGAAAACCTGCATTCCGGGAACATACTTGTATCTTGAGCCCGGATTATATTGATATTGCGCTTCGGTTATAAACGAGGAGTTACCGAAACGGTGAGTGTAGTTGAGCAATGTATGCAGGTTGAGTGCTTTGTTTTTAACCTCGTTCATCATGCTCGCAACGAAGTCGGGGGTATTGGTCTCCTTCTCGTAGGTGTAGGTCTCCGAGACATTGAACTTTATCGTGTTGTTCTTGTTGGGTTCATACATCATGTACAGTCGCGCCACCTGTGAGCGGTATCGGTAATTAATGTCATTGCGAGAGTTGCTGATGAATTCTCCCTCAGGGCTATATGTGATGTTTTCGCTTGTTGAGGGACGGTTGTAAATGTCGCTCATCAAGACGCCACGCACCATGAAACTATTGTTGCGGTGCCCCAGAATGAGTTGCGGTGCAATATTGGTCGGATGTGAGGCAATGAGTCCGGCGCTGCCCCACAGGTTATCCCCGTCCTTGCCGTGCGAGCGCAGCACAATGTTTATGGAGCCGCCCACACCGTTCTTGTTGTAGCTCAAGAGAGGAGATTCGTTAACCTCAATCTTCTCGATATCGTCTATCATGAGTTGGTTTAGCGCCACGTCGCCGGCTTGGTTAACGGTCATTCCCTCCACCTGTATCTCATAGTTTGAAAGGAAAGAGCCGCCGGGGCGTTGCAGCAACTCGGGAAGCATTGTAAGCATGGAGTAGGCACTGGTGTTGCCCGGCATGTTAAGCGAATCGGTAATGATAGTTTTCTTGTCAAGGTTTACAAGAATCGCTTGCCCTGCCATGCTTGCTGGCAGCATCATGAGGGCTATCGTCGCGCATATCGAGATAATATTTTTCATTATGATGTTTGTTTTTGGCATATAATAGGACAAAGGTACACCTTTTTTAGTATATAAGCAAAACTAAGACATATTTTTGTCGATACACCCCCTCCTGCAAGTAAATGCTCAATTAAAAAGAACCATATAACAGCATAAAGCCGTTTGGCTACCTTTGCGGTAGTAAAACGGCTTTCTTTATGCATATGAAAAAGGTATTTATCTTTTGCTTCCCTCGCTTTTCTGCTTGTATGCTTGTAACTTTATATTGTAAGTAGCGATGGACGATGATAGCTGGTCGTGCGCTTTCCTGTTGAGGGTTTCGGCATCGAGAAGGTCTGTGATGGTTACTGTGCCCGAGCGGTATCGGTCAGTATACATGCGCAGGTTCTCTTCGGCCTCTTCTACGCTTGCCTTGGCTATGGCTATTTGTTCGTGTGCCTCACTGAGGTCGTTATACGACGACATGATGTCGATGTGCAGATTCTCGCGAGCGTCGAGCACTTGGTTTTCGGCTTCTCGCAGTTTGATTTCCATGCGACGTATTGCGTGTTTCCCGGTCCACCACGATGAGATGGGGATGGAGACTGTGCCTAAAAAGACGCCATTGGTTATGTTTGTTTTCGTCATGGCTTTTACGTTGTCACTCAATCCACCCAACCCGACGTTTGTTCCCATAACGCCGATGCCAACGGTGGGAAGGTTCTTTCCTTTTTCCATCTTCACCATGAGTCGCTGGGCTTCGGTTGCTTTGTTGGCAAGAGCCAGTTCGCTTCGCCTTTCTACAGCCTCGGCCACATTGACCAAGGGGGGTAGTGTCTGTTCGTCGTTTTCATCAGGCACGTAAATGTTCAGTCCAGGCTTTCCCACTTGTTGTGCCAGCAGCATGGTGAGGGTTTTGTCGGCATTCTCGAGTTTGAGCCTGTTGGCTTTGAGCTCGTTTTCACGCAGTTTCACCTGGAGCATTGCATTGGGTGTAGTTACCCCGGCATTCACTAAGTTTTGAACCTGTTCTCTCACTGCAGCAATCTGTCTTTCGGCTGCTGCTATTGTGTTGAGGTTATAACGTATAATGCATATCTGCCAGTAGTTCTCGGTAATCTTGTCACGAATGTCCTTTTCCTTGAGTTCCAGTTGCAGACGGCATATGTCTTCTTGAACCTCGGCAAGTTTGTTGGCGGTGACGATTTGTCCTCCGGCATACACGGGTTGCATTACCGACACAGTGGCGCCATACCCCCGGTTCAGTTCTGAGAGTCCCAGAGCATCGCTCTTGAGTATCTTGTCGAAGGTTTGGAATGCCGTTATGTTGGCCTTGACCTCGGGGTAATACTTTGTGTGGGCTTCCTTCCTTTGGTGTGTGGCCGCCTCAATCTCAAGTGCGGCGTTCTGCAGCGTGCGGTTATATACGAGCGCCGAGTCGATGCAATCATTCACGGTGTATTGCTTCTGTGCGTCGACACTGTGTGCCATCATGCAGAGTGCCATTATTATAATAGTTCTTTTCATTTCTAAATAGGAGTTTTATATTCGTTATTTCTTACATGTATTCACTGGGCATGTCGGGATCTTCATGTGCTTTCTCCCTCATCACGACAGAGTAGGCAACGGGCATGACGGTGAGGATTGCAATCATGGTAATCATTGTGCCGAAGCAAATCACGATACCCATGGGCATCCACAGGCTGCTCTGCGATATTATCATGGGGATTACTCCCATCGAGGCGGCAGCCGAGGTCAGGAAGATGGGGCGCATGCGGCGCTTTGCCGATAGTTTGATCGCTTCGCCTGAAGGGAGGTTTTCTTGTGTCACCAGTTCATGGGCATAGTCAAACATGATGATGCCATTGCGCACCAGGATACCCATGAGTGCCACCACGCCCAGCACGCAAGTCATACCGAATTCCTTCTGGAAGAGCAGCAGTCCCGTTGCTGTGCCAAGGAGGCAGAGCGTGAGACTTGCCATCATGAGACTTGCCAGTTTTATTTTCTTGAAGTGGAAAACTAATATCATGAATATAACGAGGATTGCGATAACCAGAGCACCAAATATTAATGGCGCTTTCTCGTTGGTATTCTCTACCTCTCCGCCATAACCGATGCTTACGCCATCGGGCAGGGATAGTTTTACTACCTGCTCCTGTATGCGGTGGTTTGCCTCCAAGGGGTTGACACCACGCTTCAGGTCGGCCATTACGGTGAGTGTACGTATTCCGTTGCGGCGTTGTAATTTGCCATCGGTCCACATTGGTTTCACCTGGGCTACCTGACGTAGCGGGACACTGCTTAACCCACCCATCACTGGTAGTTTCTCATCGTCCAATCCCGAGAGTGTCGCCGAGTCGGCATGGGCGGTACGCACAACGATGGGTATTTCATAATCACCGTTCCACTGGCTGCCCAGAGTGATTCCTTGGCTATACCGCATGGCAAGGTTGGACTCCACGGCAAGATTACTGATGCCCAATCGTGATGCTTCGTCTTCGTTGAGCACTACATTAAGTGCGGGCAGAGGTTCGGCGAAGTCGGTTCGCGGGATAATACAGTTCTCGTCGCTGCGCAGGATATTGAGCACCGAGTCGCCCAGAGCCTTGAGTTCGGCGTAGTTCTGACCGCTGATGCGTACTTCGACCGGGGTTGCGGCTTCACTGTACCCCAGTTCCTTGAATTTCACTATTGCGCCTGCAAAGGCAGTAGTGTAGCGTGGTGTGTACTCGTCAAGGATTTCTTGCGTCTGCTTGTCTCCGGTAGTGTTGACAATAAACTGTGCATAGTCGGTGCCTCCCATCTGTGGAGCGTAGGTCAGCGTGAATCGGGGCGATGATGTGCCCTTAAATGCAGCAATACTAACCACTCGCTTGTCTTTCTTCAGAATATTGGAAAGGCTGTCGGCAACCTCGCTGGTGCGTTCCAGCGATGTGCCCGTGGGCATGTATATCTCTACAGCAAACTGGTTGCGCTGTGCCCAGGGCATGAGGTTCTGCGGGATGAAACTAAGTAGGACGATTCCCGCAACCACCGTACCGGCTCCTATGCCTAATACCGTGCGTTTGTGCTCGAAGCACCAGTCCACAACACTGTCATACCTGTGCTGAATCTTGTCTAAGAAAGACGGTTTATCTTTCTCTGCATCATTGCTGCTGAGTGGTTTTTTGATAAATTTGTATTGCAGGTATGGCACAACGAGTTCGGCAACAAGCAGCGACACCATCAGTATGGCCGATACCGACCACGGGAACGAGAGGACGAAGTCGTGCATCTGCCCTGTCATTGTGATGAGGAACGGGAAGAATGTGATGCTGATGGCAAGCGTTGCCGAGAGAATTGACTTGAAGAATTCGGTTGCGCTGTCTATCGAGGCCTGCCAACGAGGTTGTCCGTCGGCAATACGCTCAAGATAACTGTCGATGATTACAATTGAGTTGTCCACAATCATGCCCAGCGTCACGACCAGGGCGGCGAGGGTAACGGTGTTAAGTTCGAGGTCCATCAGCGAGAACAACCCTAATGAGATGAAAATGCTTATGGGTATTGTAGATGCCGATACCAGCGCCACACGCATGGGCATGAGTAGCATCACCACCACTATCACCGCCACAATGGCGATAATGAGTTCGCGGAGGAAGTTGTTGACCGAGTCGCCCACCACTTTACTCTGGTCGGTTATGGTGAATGTGCTCACTTCCTTGGGCAATGTCTTTTCAAAGTCGTTGAGCGTGGACTTTACCTCTTTGCCCATTGCCACGATGTCCTTGCCCTTCTTCATCTCGATAGACAGAAGCAGGCACTTCTTCCCGTTGTTCTCTATGCGGGAATCGGCTTTTGGATACTCTTGGCGTACATCGGCTATGTCTTGCAGTCTCACTACATTGCCATCGGGTGTACTCATCACAATCATGTTCTTCACGTCTTGCAGCGAGTTCATGGAGCGCTGCACATAGATGGGCACATCGTTATGTCCGGTCTTCACTTTGCCACCTGTTGTGGTGAACCCCTTGGTGAATAGTTGGAGCGAAAGTGTCTGTTCGGTGAGTCCGTAGTGGCTCATGCGGTCGGCATCGAGAACTACGCTTATCTGCTCGTTCTGCATGCCGCTCACGGTCATACGGCCCACCGATTCAATTGTACGCAGCCGGTCTTTCAACTGGTCCATGTAGTCATTGAGTTCGCGGTAGGTCTTGTCCTCGCTCTCAAGTGTGATGAGCAATGCCGAGGCATCACCAAAGTCATCATTGACGATGACGGCCGCTACACCGCTCGGAAGACTACTCTTGAACGTGTTTATTCCGTGTTTGAACTTAGCCCAGAATGCTTCCTTGTCGTTCAACTCGTCATTGAGCTGCACTTTTATCATCACCAGTCCGTCCTGACAGGTGGTGGTGGTCTTGCGCTTGTTCACGTCGTTATAAGAGAATATGTAATCCTCAAGGGGCTTTGCCACCTCGTTCTCGACCTGTTGGGCCGAAGCACCCGGATAGGCTGCCACGACTACGCCTTGGCGTATGGTGAACTCGGGGAACTCGTTCTTCTTCATGTTCTGCATTCCGAATATGCCGAACACCATCAGCATACCCACCACCATGAGCACGATGTTGTGGTTGCGCATTGCCCACTCCACGATGCCGGTCTTCTTCGATTTCTTTGTCTTCTTGATCATGTTCTTTCTCCTTAGTTCATTTTACGATAGACAGCGATGTGCCTTCGCTCACCTTCTGCATCCCTTCTACAATCACGTTGTCGCCCTGCTTGAGCCCGTCGGTAATGGTGACACCGGTCGATGTGACCGTTCCTACTGTGACAAACTGCTTCTTGGCTTTGCCGTTATGGTTGAGCCATACGTAATAGAAATTCTTGTCGCTCAGTTGTACTGCATCTATGGGCAGTGACATCACTGGTTGGGCCATTCCCTTGCCGCTTATCACGGCCTCGCATATCATGCCGGGCATGAGTTGATGGTCGGGATTGTTGATTGTAGCCTTGATGTCGTAGGTGCGCGACAGGGCATTGGCGGTTACATTCTTCTCGGTTACCACACCCTTGTACATTCGGTTGTCAAGTGCCTGTACTGTTACAGTCACCTCATTGCCGTTGGCTATGGCGCTTATCTCGCTTTCGGGAATGGAAATGTTGACCTTTACCTTGTTTATCTCTACAATCTTCATCACTGTTATTCCCGGCATCACGTTCTGCCCGGGTTCCAGGTTCTTGTCGCTTATGATACCGCTTGCCGGTGCGACAAGGCGGGTGTCGGAGAGGGCATGACGAGCCATTTGCTCGCTGCTCCGTGCCTGCTCCAGTCTGCTCTGCACCTCCACCCACTGCATTTCCGATATGGAATTGGTGTCGTGCAGCTGCTTCATCCTCTTATAGGCATCCTCTGCCTGGCTCAGTATGCTGTGAGCGGCATTGTAGGCGTTAAGCAGTGTGGTGTTGTCGATGGTGGCAATCAACTGCCCCCTGTGTACCGCTTGGCCGTTCTTCACCAGCACTTGCTTAACCGTGCCTGCATTGGCAAAACTAACCGAGGTGCCTGTGTTTTCCTCGATAGTGCCCGAGTACTTTGTCCCGGCATCGTTAATTGTATTCTCCACGGTAACGGTCTTTACTTTAACTGCCTCGGAGGTTCTGATTTCCTTACTTTCTCCAGTACAGCCGGCAAGTGTTATTGCAACCAGGCCGACTGCCATTAACCTAAACATTGTTCTTTTCTTCATCTTATGTTCCGTTTTTAATTAAGTAGGCTGCAAAATTAAGGCCTTGATGTGACATTAATGACAATATTATCTCCTATTTATTGTTCTATTTTACCTGTAAAGGTGTAATAGAACAATAAATAAGTGGCATAAAACATACTTGTTTTGGATGTTTTGTGTAATTTTGTTGAAAAAAACAGAACAATATGGAAAAAATAAACATTGCCACCATCACCGAGCACTGTGGAATAGAGTACAACAATAATATCTATATCATTGATAACTTGACAGCGTTTTACGATGATACTATACCCAATCAGATGCTTATCGAGGGGTTTGTTTTCGGTATAGTGCTTCAAGGTAGTGTACGCATAATAATAGATAATGTGGAGTATACTCTCGAGAAAGGCGATATTTTCGCGTGTAACCCGCATAATATACTTGAGCGTTCTATGGTGAGTATGGACCTTAAGGTGCTGGGATTCTTTGCAACTCCTGACTACGCGGCTCGGTTATTGCACAACATTCACATAGACTGGTCGTTTATCATGATAGCCAAGACTCATGAAATTATTCACGCGCAGGACGACGAACTGGAAAGGCTTGTGTCTTATATAGAACTGCTGCGCAAAAAACTAAATGCGACCATGTCAAATGGCAAGGAAGAGAGCATAAGCTTGCTCATACAGTCAATGGGACTTGAGATTTTTGACATACGAGAGCGCCAACAGCAGCAACCACACCATACCGATTTCAGTCCCGCCGAAAACCTTGTTCAGCGGTTCTTGCTCATGTTGGCCGAGTCATCGCAGCACGGCAAACCGTATCTTAATGTGAACGGATATGCCGAGCGACTGAATGTATCGGCAAAGTATTTCTCTGCGGTATGTAAGAAAATTTTGGGAAAAACGGCAAGCGAGGTGATAAAAGAGGATATTATCAATACCGCCACAGTTTTGTTGCACGACAATAGTTTAAGCATCAAGCAGATATCCGACCGCCTCGGCTTTGCCAACCAAAGTCACTTCGGCACATTCTTCCGCCGTCACATGGGAGGCAAATCTCCGCAGCAAGTAAGGAAATCCTAAGCCGCAACAATCCAGTGCATGTTTCCCCTTTTTGCACAGAGTCAGATTAGACTTATCGCTTGTAATCT
>DCGA01000085.1:9130-9334 GCA_002314465.1 bacterium UBA1790
AATCAATAAAACATAAAAAAGGAGGAAAAAGTTTGGCAACAAAGAAAAAACAACTAAATTTACATGTTAGGAGAGAACTATTAATAAACTAACCAACAACCCTGTCTAAAAACGGGGAGTACTATACAACACCCCCCAAACCTGATAATCCCGGAAGAGCGTGAACATTGTCGGTAGGTGGGGTAAAAAGAAAATCGCTTGGCG
>DCGA01000085.1:9475-15371 GCA_002314465.1 bacterium UBA1790
GTGCTTTTATTTGAACTGTGCAAACAAAATCATGAATATTTTTCTCAAAAAAAGGTTTTTTGTGTTTTTTATAGGCCTTTTGCATGAGTTTCTTGTTTTTTAGGTAAATGTTTTGTATCTTAGCGAATGAATCATTGACACGAACACAATATTAACCATAAAACTATAAATTATGAATTACGTATTTCTTGCTAACGGATTTGAAGAAATTGAGGCGCTGGCTACTGTTGACGTGATGCGTCGTGCTGGTATGGATGTTACCACAGTGTCGATTAACTACGACAAGGAAGTGCTTGGCGCGCATGGAGTAAAGGTCGTTGCTGATGCTATGCTTGCCGAGGTTGATGCTTCGATGGCCGAGTGGCTTGTGCTTCCCGGCGGTATGCCAGGAGCGACTAACCTGGCTTCGTGCAGCACTCTCACCGATATGCTTGTTAACCATAACGCCATGGGTGGCAAGGTGGCTGCAATATGTGCTTCTCCTGCAATTGTGCTCGCTCCGCTGGGTCTCATCACCGGTAAGAACGCTGTGTGCTATCCCGGAATGGAAGCCGAGGGCTACGGCGTGAACTGGATGAGCGACATGGTTGTCGTGGACGGTAACATCGTTACCGGCAAGGGACCGGCTGCCGCTTGCAGTTTCGGTTTCACCATCGCTGCTATTTCTAAAGGCGTTGACCAGGCCGAGGCCGTTGCTGCCGGTATGCTGCTGTGACGCCAGACTGCCTGTATTGATACAAATAATGCCCCTTGACACGTGTCAGGGGGCATTTTTCTTGTTCTCTTATATAGAAAAGAAAAAGGGCAACGCATCATCACGATGAACTGCCCACACATTGAATCAACTTCAGTTAGAGTGTTATTAGTGCCCAAAATTACAAAAAATCTTGAACTTTGGGCACTAATTATGTGTTAAAAAATGTTGTTACTTCATGTAGTATGTTGCCTGGATGCTCCAGCAGCGGTTCTTGGCGTTGTTCTCGTCAAGGACGCGGGTGCGAAGTGTCTCGCCTATGCTGAAGTTATAGCTTACACCCACCTGCCAGCGCTTAAAGAGCTCGGCACCCAGTCCCATGCTCATGAGAACGCTCACGGGGCGATAGGTATTCACGTCCTTGAGGTTCTTGGCAAGGAGGAACGAGAATGTGGGACCGGCAAAAACCATGGGCATTACCTTGTTCTCAAATCCGTTGAGGTTGTGGTAGGTGAACTTGAGGCGCAGCGGCATGTCGAGATAGTGAAGATTGCAAGTCTCGTTGCGCAGGCCTTGCTCATACCACACTACGCGCTCGCCGTAGTTGATCTTGCTCGAACGCATAGAGTAGAGCAGCGAACCGTCGACGCTGAATCCCACACCGGGAATAATCATTTCGCCTGTAACACCCACCTGCGGGCCAAATCCACCCTTTACATTGAGGATATCGCTCTGCTTGAAGTGAATGGTGTTAAAGTTAAGTCCGGCGGTTACACCCCAACGGGTTTCGCTCTGTGCATAGGCGCTCACGCCTGCCACTACCGATGCGAGCAGCAGTGCTGCAAGTATTGTAAGTTTTTTCATATTCATTATTATGTTTTTATTCAGTTTGCAAAGTTACTCCAATTTGCTCTAATATACAAAGAAAATCAGAACAAATAAGCGGCCGTGATGGTCCAGCAGTGGTCGCGTCCGTTCACAGTCTCGCCTTCGAATTGCGGTTTGTCGATACCTACCTGCTTGAATGCCTCGGTAATGCCTATGCAATAGGCCGCCTGAATCTGCAGGTGGTTGAACAGTTCTACGCCGAATCCGGCATCCCATGCAATGTTGCTTGCGCGGTTATCCCACAGGTCCTGCTCGGTCTCGTTGAAGAGGAACGAGAAGTTGGGACCTGTAAANNNNAAAGGCATAGGGTACGAGAAAGCGGTTGAGCCCGAAGATGGTGAGTCCATACTTCACGTGTACCGGAATCTCGATATAGTCGCGGCGATAGGTCTTCTCCATGCCGGTGAGCGCATCGTTGCGGTGACTGTACATGAGTGAGCCTTCAAGTCCAAGCCCGGTAACAGGCAGCGACAGTTCCAGTTGCACGCCGCCGGTAAACCCCGCACGGTTGTCGCTGTCGATAACGCTCTTGTCGAAGTGCAGTTTGTTAATTGCAATACCCCCCTTGACGCCTATCCTGAGTTGACCCAGGGCAGACGGTACCGACAGCACGACGGCAATGGCTAGGAGTATCACTTTGAGTCGCATAGCACTTGATTTTGTGCAAAACTAATTATTTTTTTTGAAAAATATGCGATTTAGTAACTTAAAAAAAATGAAAAACCCGTGTATCTCATTTGTATAAGCCAAATGAATGCACTAATTTTGCACAAATCAAGATTTATTTACACTATGAACAAGAAATTACGTTACGCCATTCTGCTTGTGCTTGCCATTGCTTGTGTGGCATTTTATTTTGCCCGCGACCGCAAGCGCTACGTTACCGCACAGGGCGTTGTATGGACTACCGAGTACCACATCACCTATGAGAGCAATGCCAACCTTGCCGACTCGATAAACGCTGTGTTCAACAAGATTGATGCCAGTGCCAATGTGTACAACAAGTCGTCGCTTGTGTCGCAGTTCAATGACTATGGCGAGGTTAACGCCGACTCTATCCTCACTCTGCTGCTTGCCGAGGCTCGTACCGTGTATGAGCAGAGCGACAGTTTGTACGATCCCACGGTGATGCCTCTGGTAACTGCATGGAAAAAGGCCCGCAAGGAAAAACGCACTCCATCCAAGGGGTATATTGACGGGCTGCTCGCTCTCGTCGGCCTCGACAATGTAAAGGTCGAGAACGGCGTGATGCGTGCTGCGACCAAGGGTGTGCAACTCGACTTCAGTTCTATCGCCAAGGGCCTTGCCTGCGACGAGGTGGGGCGCATGCTTGAGCGTAACGGCGTTACCAATTATCTTGTCGAGATAGGCGGTGAGGTGGTGGCTCACGGGGTTAACGAGCGCGGTGCCTGCTGGTATGTGTCGGTAGACATGCCCACCGACCAGGCCGAGAAGACCGAACACGCCTCGGCACTTGTGTTGGCTCTCGATGGCAAGTCGGTAGCCACAAGCGGCAATTACCGCCAGTTTGCTATGGTCGACGGCAAGCGTGTTACCCACATCATCGACCCTAAGACCGGAGCGGCATCGCAGAGCGACCTGCTTAGCGTGAGCATCGTGGCTCCACGCTGTGTCACCGCCGATGCATGGGCAACGGCTTGTATGGCTATGGGAACTGCATCTACACAGGCTCTCATGGACAAACGCAACGACTTGGGCGTGATGACAATAAGCACCGACAGCGTGGGCAACTACATCGTGTGGAGCAACGCAGCCTTTGCAGCCTGTGTAGAGAAATAACCTTTTAGCGGTTTGATAAAGAACAACGGCCTCTCACTCCTTATGGGTGAGAGGCCGTCGTGTATGAGGTGACGATGTGTTGCCTTACTTCTTGTGGGCAAGCATGTATTGTGCAATCTGTACTGCGTTGAGAGCAGCGCCCTTCTTAATCTGGTCACCGCACACCCAGAATGCCAGACCGTTGTCGCTGCTGGTGTCGCGGCGGATGCGGCCTACATAAACGGGATCCTGACGGGTGCAGTGGATGGGCATGGGGTAGGTGTTGCTGCGAGGGTCGTCCATTACCACAACGCCGGGAGCAAGGTGCAATGCTGCGCGAGCCTCCTCGGGACTGATGGGACGCTCGGTCTCGATCCACACGGCCTCGCTGTGGGCACGCATGACGGGAACGCGCACGCAAGTGGCGCTCACGCGGATATCGCTGTGCATGATCTTGCAGGTTTCCTTCACCATCTTCATTTCCTCGCGGGTGTAGTCGTTATCTTGGAACACGTCGATGTGAGGAATTACATTGTAGGCAAGCTGGTGCTGGAAATGCTTCACTGTGGTCTCGCCCTTGGCAGTAGCGATTTCGCTGTGCTGTAGAGCAAGTTCGTCCATCGCTGCAAGTCCGGCGCCGCTGGCAGCCTGGTAGGTTGCCACCTGCACGTTCTTGATGTGCGAGATATTGTCAAGGGGCTTGAGTGCAACAACCATGATAATAGTGGTGCAGTTGGGATTGGCAATGATGTTGCGGGGAGCATCGAGGGCATCCTCGCCGTTAACCTCGGGAACAACCAGGGGCACGTCCTCGTCCATGCGGAACGCGCTGCTGTTGTCAATCATGATACAACCGTACTTGGTGATGGTCTCGGCATACTCCTTGGCAGGACCTGCGCCCATCGATACGAATGCCACGTCGATGTCTTTAAAGTCATCGTTGTGCTGGAGCAGTTTCACCACATGGTCCTTGCCACGGAAGGTGAAAATGCGGCCTGCGCTGCGCTGTGAACCGAACAACACGAGTTCTGTGACAGGGAAGTTCTGCTCATCGAGCACTCTCATGAATTCTTGTCCTACGGCGCCGCTGGCGCCCACGATTGCTACTTTCATTTTATGTCTTATAAAATTGTTAGGGTTATTTAATTCGAGTACTTTGACTAAACCTTTTGCCCAAGGTTTAACCCTTGGCCACAGTAGTTTTCTTGCTGGGTTTTATGTGTGTGCCCTGCTTGGGGTTACCTAGGCCTGCAGCACTGGTAATCACCACTTCGTTTACGCCGTGGTCGATTGCCGAGAACGAGTTGTCGACCTTGTTGGCAAACCAGTCCTTGATGATTTCCATCTCGCGTAAAGCCTTGTACTGTGTGCGGCGCAGATGGGGCACCACGCTGTCGGGGTCCTGCACGTTGAGCAGCACGCCGTTGCGGGTGAAGCAGTAAATGAGGGTTACGTCGTAGCGTGCAGCCAGTGCCTTTGAAACCTCGGCAGCCATGGCATCGGTTTCGTTAAATAGAATCTGGCCCTTGCCGTCGTGTGAGAAGGGGGCGATTACGGGAACCACTCCATGGTCGATGAGCAGCGATAGGGTAGCGGCATTTACCTGCTTCACGTTGCCGGTGGCACCGTTGGGAGCGCCGGCTTGCTTTGCGCTGGTGATTATGTTGAGGTCGGCACCTGTGAGGCCCACCGCATTTAACTTGCGTCCCTGGAGCAATGCCACGAGCTGCTTGTTGACCAGTCCGGCATACACCATGGTGTAGGCGTTGAATGCGTTGTTGTCAATCACGGGGCGACCATTGGCCTCGGCCACGTTGTTGCCCAATTTGCCTGCAATGGTGTTGGCCAGTTGTGCAGCGCTGTGAATGATAATCTTGCGGCCCTCGAATTTGCCCAGTTGACGAATGAACACCTTGAGAGCATCGGGGTTCTCCACAATCTTCCCCGATACCTTAATCACTGTAAGTTTCTCTGCCATGATGATATTTCCCTATATTGATGCCGCCCCGCAAGTGTGAGTCGGCAATGATTAACAACTGAAGTTTTTATACCTGATCGCCTGTATCCATCAGGAACGACTTGATGAATGCGTCGATGTCGCCGTCCATCACGCCGCCCACGTCGCTTGTCTGTGTGCCTGTGCGGTGGTCCTTGACACGGCGGTCGTCAAACACGTAACTGCGTATCTGGCTTCCCCATTCGATTTTCTTCTTGCCTGCCTCAACCTTGGCCTGCTCCTCGCGGCGGTGCTGCAACTCCTTGTTATACAGGATAGACTTGAGGTTGCGCAGCGCATTCTCGCGGTTTTTGGGCTGGTCGCGGGTCTCGGTATTTTCAACAAGGATTTCCTCTTCCTCGCCGGTGTAGGGGTCCTTGTACTGGTAACGTGCACGTACACCCGATTCCACCTTATTCACGTTCTGGCCGCCAGCGCCACCGCTGCGGAAGGTATCCCACGACAGGCGTGCAGGCTCGATAACGATTTCGATGGTATCGTCGATGAGGGGAGTCACGAAGACCGATGCAAACGAGGTC
>DCGA01000129.1 GCA_002314465.1 bacterium UBA1790
AAGGATACGACTTCTACTACCTGAATACCCACAAGAACTGCAAGCTACAAATGGGTGGCAGCGACCAGTGGGGCAATATCACCACCGGCACCGAGCTCATTCGCCGCATGGCTGGCGGTGAGGCATTTGCAATCACATGCCCCCTCATCACCAAGGCCGACGGCGGCAAGTTTGGCAAGACCGAGAGCGGCAACGTGTGGCTCGACGCCAAGCGCACCTCTCCCTACAAGTTCTACCAGTTCTGGCTCAACGTGAGCGATGCCGACGCATCTAAGTACATCAAGATTTTCACCGACCTCACCAAGGAGGAAATCGAAAGCCTCGAGGCCGAGCAGCAGGAAAATCCCGGCGCACGCCCCCTGCAGAAGCGTCTGGCACAGGAAATCACCGTCATGGTACACTCACAGCAAGACTATGAGATGGCTGTAGAGGCATCACAGATTCTCTTCAGCAACAAGGCTGCCGACATCCTCCACAAGATCGACGAGGAGACACTTCTCTCGGTATTTGAGGGCGTTCCCACATTTGAGGTTAGCCGCGAAGCCATCGAGGCCGGCACACCCTTCATCTCGCTGCTCACCGACAATGCTGCAGTATTTGCATCGAAGGGCGAGATGCGCAAACTCACCCAGGGCGGCGGCGTGAGCGTGAACAAGGAGAAACTCACCGACCCCAACGCTGCAGTGAGCGCCGACATGCTGCTCAACGGCAAGTACCTGCTGGCTCAGCGCGGTAAGAAGAACTACTACTTGCTCATCGTCAAGTAAAAAAACATCGCAAAAACAAAAAAATTCTGCTCAAGGCATTGCTTATTGAGCAGAATTTATTAACTTTGCACCGCATTTGGAGGGGCATGCCCCTTGAAATGACATAGGATTGTCCTATAGTGTAATGGTAACACAACGGTTTTTGGTGCCGCATTTCCTGGTTCGAGTCCGGGTAGGACAACCAACAAGAATCGCTAACTTGAGTACAAGTTAGCGATTTTTCTTTTTTCTTTAGCACTACCCCATCTTATAGATTGGGCACACTCAATTGCTGCCGGCGATAACACATAAACGCGCAAAAAGGTGGGTGCAAGGCTTGGTAATAAACGGGAAAAGCACTATATTTGCATGTGAGTCAAATGTTGCTGCATGCAGCTGCATCTGACAAAGAGTGAAACATTAAATTAGCCAACAACAGGGAGTACACTAAAAGGAGAAAAACTATGATACGAGACAACTACGATAACTATCCATTCCGCCTGGAGCAGTTGAAGGAGCTATGCAACCATTACGGAAAAGACATCATTATTGGTGCCGGCGAGTTTGCATCCCTTCACGAGGGAGAGGCCATTCTCGACCTTACCATTCGCATCATTATCGATAAAGACCGCTTTGGATATGCCGACATCTATGACATCTTCTTCATTGACGACTGCATGTATTACATCACCGATGACGAGCAATACAAGGAATGGCACAACCCCTGCATCAAGGAGCTCGCCGAAGATGCTTTTGGCGGCACATGGATGCGAGAGGAAAAATATGTCTTCAGAGTAGTTTTTGCCGGTGTACAAACACCCTACAAGGACAACCTGGGCGACTGGATATACACCGGTGACCTTGTGAAAGCAAAGGATTACGTAAGCGGTGTGTGTGCATTCCCGCCATACAATGACGATGCTCCCCGCAATCCCGCGCTATACGGTGTAATGCTCGACAACTGCATGATACCACTTAGTGAATGCGCATCAGTAGAGCGTCTCGGCACAATCTTCTTCGGAATCGAACAAGGAACAACCGAAATAGACATTGAGTCGGAGATAGGCGGAAGAGCACAGCACGGCGGTTTTGATAACGACTATCTGCTGCGCGCGCGCTACACCCCCTCCTACGAGCAAGAACTATGGAAATACCAAGCACTGGAAATAATGGGAGTAGAATACAATTGGAGAAAGTAATCTACCCAGGACATTAAGTTAACACGCGGCTCTCTGTAAACGGGAGGCGCGTGTGTTTATTTAAGGAGGGTGAAGGTGCCATTCTGGTCAAGGATGAAGGCCCTGCGACAATCAAGGCAGGCGAAATGCTTGGAGAGCTTTGGCCGTTGCGTGTGACCGAACACCTGGAACACATCCTCGTCCATATCATGGCGGCACTCATAGTACCACAGTTCTTTCACATCGGCCCACACGCAGCTTTCCGCCTCGCTGTGTCCTCCCCTAAGCGACGACACATCGTAGAGCGCGGGGATGAGTTCGCCAGTCTCGTATAGGCGGTTGAGTGTATCAACCTCGGTACCCGATTCCATGCCACCAAGTATGCCTTTGTTAGCCTCAACCCATACGGGATGTATTCCTGCGTGGGTGAAGATGTATCGCTTGCCATTGATTGTGGCCTCGTGAGCAATCTTAAATAGCGACTTGTTGTCTTTAAATGCGCGAGCGATGTCACCCTCGTGAAGGTAATCATGGCGGTGTTGGCAAAAACCGGGTATGATATAGCCCAAGTCGTGATTGCCAAGGAGCAGTGAAACATTGTGAGGGTGCTGTTTCTTAAATTCTATAACCTCTAACAGCGCATTGAGACCCTCAACAGGCTTAATGCCCTCATGCGTTGAATAGGGGTCTACATAATCACCGAGAAAGACTATCTCCTCGTTTTCGTGGTTCTTCACGGCTTCTTTCCAGAAACTTCGTCCGTGTATGTCGGGTATTACAATCATGTCAATAGTTTTTATTGTTACCTTCTATAACAATTATACGGAATAATGCATATTAAATACACCAACGCGATAAAACAAGGCCACGGCAAGTAGTTGCCGCGGCCTTATATGTTATTGCCTCACGAGCGAGGCGTTGTGTTCATTTGATTACTTACCAGCTGCCTGAACGGGAACCTTGCCGCCCTGGGGAGCATCCATCTTGTTAGCCTCTACGGTCTCAACCTCAAACACGAGAGTCTCGTTGGGGCCAATTACCTGGTTGCCGTTCTCGGCGTAAGCGAGCTCAGAGGGAATGATAACCTCTACCTTCATACCGGGCTTCATGAGCTTGATCATCTCGGCGAAACCGGGAACTACGGCCTTGAGGTTGAAGGGAACTGCCTCACCCTTGCTGCTGTCGAACTCAGAACCGTCGATGTGCTTACCAACGTACTTGGTCATTACAACGTCGTTCTCGGTGAAGTTCTCACCAGCGCCTTCGGCGAGTACCTTGTAAACGAGGCCCGAAGCGGTCTTCTTGTAACCAGCCTCTTTAGCCTTCTTGTTGAGGAAAGCCTCACCAGCCTTCTTGTTCTCGATAGCCACGGGGTCGTTAGCCTTAGCTTCCTTAGCGGCACGTTCCAAGAGGGGCTCGAGAGCCATCTGGAGAGCCATCATCTGCTCCTGAGTAGCGGCAGAATCGGCGAGGAACGCTTTCTTGAAGTGCTCCATGAACTTTTTCTGGTTGATTTCGATGCCATACTGCTGCTTAACGCCACCATACATCTGCATGATCTGCATACCAATCTGGAGACCCATCATGTAAGCGTGGTCGCTGGTGTCGGCCTTAAGTACAGTCTCGATACCTCTGAGCACCTTCTTTGCGTCGAGTGTTGAATCGGCCTTGAGCTGCTGTGCCATACCATTACCGTAAAGGTCACCAAATGACATACTAACTGAATCGGCGAGCGCGCCGCCCTTGCTTGCGTCGCCCTTCTCGTTGCAAGCAACCATAGCTACAGCCACGATAGTTGCAAGAGCAATTGAAAGAATTTTTTTCATTGTCTTTGTTTAAAATAAATATTGTTGTTTTGTTTTTTTCGTGTATGATTAGTCGTTGCCACTGCGCTGAACCTTGATGAGCTGCACGTCGAAGATGAGGACCGAATTGGGGGCAATGGGACCTGCACCGTGCACGCCATAGGCAAGTTCGCTGGGGATGAAGAAACGATAGGCAGCGCCCTCGCTCATGAGCTGGAGGCCCTCAACCCAACCGGGAATAACCTGGCCCACTGCAAATGTTGCAGGCTCGCCACGCTCAACACTGCTGTCAAACACTGTACCGTCGATGAGGCGACCTGTATAGTGAACTGTAACTGCATCGACTGCGCGGGGCTTGATGCCTTCACCTTCCTTAACAACCTGGTACTGCAGACCGCTCTCGGTAACAACGATACCCTCGGCCTTGGCGTTCTCCTCGAGGAACTTCTTGCCAGCCTCGGCAGCGTTCTTGTTGCGAGTCTCTTCGAGTTCTTGGAAGTAGCTTGTAACCACCTGCTTTGCCTCCTCAAAGGTCATCTGCTTCTCCTCGTTGTTATAAACAGCCTTGAGAGCGTCAGCGAAGGCGTCGACATTGAGTTCCTGAATACCTGTGCCAATGAAATTCTGGGCCATGCTCAGACCCAGTGCGTAACTAAGTTTATCCATTTAAATTTTTAGTTTCTATTATATACAAAATTAGAGTACAAAGTTAGTGCAAGTTACGATAACTGCAAAATAAAAATGTGTAAACTTTGTTGAATTAAGTGCATGGATAAGTACAAATGAGGCAAAAACATGTAAGGGTGCACATTTTTGTGGATTTTTATTTGGAAATCTACGATTTATTGTGCAAATTTGTATTCTGAAAACCTGCAAGACGGCGCACTTGCAACAAGCACAAACAATTTTAAAGCGTCCCCCAAGCATTGCGCGCCAGCGCCAGCGCCCAAGTGCCCAACGGGACAATGCATTATAGATTCATCATGGGTTTCGTAAAAGAATTCAAAGAATTTGCTGTTAAAGGCAATGTAATGGACATGGCTGTCGGTGTAATCATTGGCGGTGCATTTGGTAAGATAGTAACTTCACTCGTTGAGGACATCATCATGCCCCTCGTGGGTGTTGCTACCGGTGGCGTAGACTTCACCAACCTGTTTATCAACCTGGGCGACGGTACTTACAAGACTCTCGCCGAGGCTAAGGAAGCCGGTGCTGCTGTATTTGCTTACGGTGCATTCATCCAGAACATCCTGGACTTCATCATCATCGCACTGTGTATCTTCTTCATGATCAAGGGCATCAACAAACTTAAGAAGAAAAAAGAGGAAGAGCCCGCTGCTCCTCCCGCTCCCAGTGCCGAAGAGACTCTCCTCACCGAGATTCGCGACCTGCTCAAGAACAAGTAATCATTGACACAGTCAAAAGGATAACGCAAGCGGCGCCCCCACCCGGGGACGCCGCTATGTTTTTATCGAAATAGCCTGTATCGTTAATACTTTATCGTCACCACTCGCTTCTGCGGGTCGTAGAGGGTGTATCCCTCGGCAAGGGTAAGCGGGTGAGCGCTCAGGGGTGATGCGTAGCCGCTGTAAGTGTATATGCTGCCGCCAGTCACCTTCATCTCGGCATCGCACTTGATGCCCTTGGGAGCAGCAAGGCCCTTGCGTCCTGTAGTCACAACGTTGAGCGTGCCACCTGATACCTCGAGGTTCATGTGGGCGTTGATGCCCTTTCCGCCCTCGCCAGTACTCTTGATGTTGACGATACCACCGGCAATGGTGATAATGCTGTCGCACTTTATGCCGGCACAGCTCGATGTGTCGCCCAGTTCCTCGTTGGGCACGGGTGCTCCGTGGGTAATGAGGGTGGTGCGTCCGCCGGTGATGCGCACAAGACTGGGCGAAGTGATGCCCTTAGAGGCGTTGGCACTGGTTTCCACGTTGATAACGCTGCCGTCGATATACACGCCGTCCTTGCCGCGTATGCCGTTGCCGCTGGTGCTGTTCACATATATCTTGTTACCCTTGCGGAAGCGCACATAGTCGTCGGTGGCGATGCCGTGACGACCGTGAGAATAAACGCTGAGCGAACCCTTGCCGCTAACGGCAATCTGTCCCTCGCTGAAGATTACGGCCTTCATGTCCTCTTCTTCCACATAGGTGTACTCGGGGCCGTCCTCGAGGCGGTTTTCAGTCCCGGGGGCAATGACCAAATACAGCGTCTTGCCACACTGGTTGTTGATGGCGGCGCCGTGCGGATTGGTGAGGTTGACGCCGTTAAGCGTCATCTTGAACTTATACTCGCTGTAGACCTTGAGAGAGCCGTCGGCACACTCGCCGCTGGCAACGATGTGCACGCGGCTTGCTACCGCACGCACAATGACGTGACCGCCGTCAATCTCGGCCTTGACACGGGTGTTGGTGCCGGTCACGGTTGCACCTTCGGGGGTATAGTTGACGCGCACGGTTGTGGTCCATGCGTTGTTCTCCCAGTAGTCGTTATAAGCCTCGTCGTTGGGGTCGGTAACGATTATGTCGTCGCCCTCGTCGAGGTCGCTGTCGTCGAGGTTAATCTCGATGGGGCGCACCTTGGGGTTGTTCTCGATGAGCCACTCGAGGTCGGTGTCGTCGCTTGTGCATGCCGTCATGGCAAGAGCCGCCATGAGGAGCGTGATGTGCTTGGAATATCTCATAGTAGTCATCGTTAAAACTTAAAGTTATAGCCGAGGGTCACATGCTGGGTGTTGACCTTCTCGGGCGCTACGCTGTGGTTATACAGCTGGAACTGGTAACCCAAGTCGAAACTGTGGCGCTTCTTGAGCGAATAGCTGCAACCCACGTTTAGTTTGGTCTTCTCGAGCGACTTGGTGGTGTACAACTCCATGCTTGCCGAGGGAGTGAACTTGCAGTGGCGAATGTTATACTCAAACTTGATGCGAGAGCGCAGCACGTTCTTTCCCTTACCGCTCACCGTGCAGTCTTCCATCGCTTCGTCGTCAAAGTCGTAGCGGGTGGTCTGTGCCTCGGGGCGATAGGTGTACTGCCAGCGCTCGCGTATCGACACGTTCACACGGTCCATGTCGGTGGCGGCAGTGAGCGAGAACGAGAATCGGTGGCGGGGCGCATAGAACGACGGGCGCCAATGCTTGTAGGAGCCGTCCTCGTTGTACGACAAATGCTCGGCATTGTTGTACATGAGGAACTCATAGCCCGCCTCGGCCTTGAGCCACTTGGTGAACTTGTATCGCACACCCACGCCGCCCGAGACGCGGTCGACGGTGCGGAAGTCGTTGCGCGTGCGCAACTCGGCATCGAGGCCCAGCGAGAGCTTCTTGTTGAGTTTCTTGTCAACGCCAGCCTCGACGATGAGTCCGTGCTCATCGGCATGCACGGCCTGCGGCACGGCAAGTGCCACGGCTGCCAGCAAGGCGACTATTA
>DCGA01000194.1 GCA_002314465.1 bacterium UBA1790
TCATAGTTCTTGCAAGCCCAGATGTAACCACCCTTGCTGCGGATAACGCGTGCAACAGCATCGTCGATGAGAGTATAGAAATACTCGAGACCGCGTTTTTCAAATTCATCCTTGTACTGCTGGTAAACCTCCTCGAAGATGATGCGGAACTGAGCATCGTACTTCTTAGAAATTGTATCCTTGGTTGAGAACCACAGGTCCTGGTTGGTATCAAGAGCAAACTTGAAGCAACTGTGTGCAAAAGAAGTGATTGACTTGTCCACGTTGTGCATACCCTGGAGGACGCCAGCACCCTTGAAGTTCTGGATAACAACTTCCTCGTGCTTTCCGCTCTCGCCGTCGAAAACGAGCTTGGCAACGCCGGGTTCGTCGGCGCGAATCTCTACGCTCTTATAAACATCACCATAGGCGTGACGAGCGATAGTGATAGGCTTTTCCCAGTTGCGAACAGCGGGCTTGATGCTGGGCAGAGTGATGGGAGCACGGAATACAGTACCGTCGAGGATTGAACGGATAGTGCCGTTGGGGCTCTTCCACATCTCGTGCAGTTTGTACTCGTCCATACGCTTGAGGTTGGGAGTGATGGTCGCACACTTAACGGCAACACCCAGGCGCTTTGTTGCCTCGGCAGCGTCGATAGTGATTTGATCACCTGTTTCGTCGCGCTTAACGAGACCAAGGTCATAATATTCGCTCTTGAGGTCTACGAAGGGGAGGATAAGTTCGTCCTTAATCATCTTCCACAAGATGCGGGTCATCTCATCACCGTCCATCTCAACGATGGGGGTAGTCATTTTGATTTTTTCAGCCATAATTTGTTTGGTTATTATAATGGTTTATTTTTTGTTCTTGTAGTAGTTCATCAAGCAACCGTCGGCGAGAATCTGACGCTCGTCGGCTGTGAGGTTCTGGAAGTACAGGTGGATATCCTTAACGCCTTCCTTGGTGATAACCTTAGCGTCGATTTCCTCCTTGCCCTCGAGAATTGCTGCACGCAGACCGGGAACGAATACGAAGTCACCGTCAACATAGTTGAACTCAACATCCTTAGCGATGGTGAAGGGAACGATACCCCAGTTGATACAGTTGCTGCGATAGCGCTTGGTTGCATACTCGTAGCAGATGTTAGCGTCACCGCCAAGTACCTTCTGGCAAGAAGCTGCCTGCTCGCGAGCCGAACCGTCACCGGGACGATTAGCAAATACGCAAGAACCGAATGAAGTGTTCTCGGCCTTAGCACCAACCTGTGCGAGAGCATTAGCGATGTTCTCCGAAACCTTACCTTCGCGGCGTGCGAGATCCTCGGCTTGGATGCGCTTGCTGATGCCTACGTACTCGGGAACGCGGCGTGACAGAGCGAACTCTGACAACTTGAGGGGGTTAGAACGGTAGCTTGAAGTCTCGCCCGAGGGGATGAGCTCATCGGTAGTAGTCACGGGATCGTGGATAACTGCAGCAAGTTCGAGCAGCATATTCTCCTGGAGAGGATACATAGTGGGCCAGTCCTTAATGTTGGGACCATACTTGAGAGCCTGGTTCAGGTCTTCCTTCTCATAGCCGTTGAATACGCGACGCTCGTAGATGCGGGCATCAAATTCGTACTTCTTGTGGTCGTCGGTATAGTCAACATCGGTTGCTGCGGTAATCACACCACCATTAGCAGCAGTAGCTGCAATTGAGCGTGCGTCCATAAGGGCAACGAGCGAAATCTGACCCTGACCGGGCTTAGAACCTTCACGGTTGGGGAAGTTACGGGTTGTATGGCGAATTGAAAGGCCATTGTTAGAAGGCACGTCACCGGCGCCGAAGCAAGGTCCGCAGAATGCGGGCTTGATTACTACACCAGCCTCAAGGAGTTCCTCGGCAATACCGTTGCGGGTGGTTGCCATGTAAACAGGAATTGACTGGGGATAAGCCGACATTGTGAAGTAGTCGTTACCGATAGACTCACCGCGCATGATAGATGCAGCTGCACTCAGGTTGTCGTAAGTACCGCCCGAGCAACCAGCGATGATACCCTGGTCGGCCTGAACCTTACCATTAACAACTTTGTCAACGAGTTGGCAGTTAACCTTGTCGCCATAACGCTTCTTAGCGTCTTCTTCCACAGCCTTGAGAATCTCAACGGGATTAGCCTGGAGTTCGTGGATAGTGAAAGCGTTAGAGGGGTGGAAGGGGAGAGCAATCATTGACTCCTGCTTTGACAGGTCGATGCGAATCATCATGTCATAGTAAGCAACATCACCGGGCTCAAGAACCTTGAAGTCCTCGGGACGGTTGTGGATGTCGTAGTGATGCTTAACCTCGTCGTCGGTTACCCAGATAGAGCTCAAGCAAGTTGTCTCTGTTGTCATGATGTCGATACCATTACGGAAGTCGATGGGCAGATTCTTCACGCCGGGGCCTGCAAACTCAAGAACTTTGTTCTTTACGCAGCCGCTCTCGAAGGTAGCCTTAACGAGAGAGATAGCAACGTCGTGGGGACCTACACCCTTGCGGGGAGCGCCTTCCAGCCATACAAGAACAACCTCGGGTGCGTTGATGTCCCAAGTGTTCTTGAGGAGCTGCTTAACGAGCTCGCCACCACCTTCACCTACACCCATGTTACCGAGTGAACCGTAGCGTGTGTGGCTGTCGCTACCCAGAATCATATTACCGCACTTAACCATTGCTTCGCGAGCATACTGGTGGATAACGGCTTGGTTGGCGGGAACATAGAT
>DCGA01000197.1:0-255 GCA_002314465.1 bacterium UBA1790
GGCACTATTCAGAATTTCTTTACGCGGAAATGGCAGTAGGGAGAACCGCCGGTTTTCTCATAATACTTTTGCTGATACTCCTCCCCTATCCAGAACTGGCCGAAGGGCAATAACAATGTGTTGACCTCATGCCCCTTGCTACGCAACAAGTCTATCACCTGCTGTGCCTGCTCGAGTTGTTCATTACCGTCATAGAAGATGCAACTGCGGTATTGCGGGCCTTTGTCCTCTCCCACCCCGTCGGTCTGGGCAGGG
>DCGA01000197.1:296-2869 GCA_002314465.1 bacterium UBA1790
CTATAACCCACAACAGTCGGGTCATACTCTACCAGCACCGCCTCTACATGATGTGTGGCATGGTCGCGCACCTGTGCATAAGACGGGAATTGCTCCTCGCCGCCGGTATAGCCCACCCATGAACGAATTACCCCGGGGGCCTTGTCAAACTCATGCTGCACACCCCAGTAGCACCCACCGGCAAATACTGCAACCGCAACAGCGTCGGGTTTGCGGTAAAGTTCAATTGTTGAGCATTTCTCAACTGCCGCTTTTACCATCTCGAGCGCCTTGCCATGCTTTGCCTGAAGGTCAGGGTAGGCCTTGCCACGCGCATAGTTGTGGCGCAAGTCGTTGTACTTGACCTGCAAAGCAATGGGATTGCCGCTATCGATGATGCGCTGCACATAATCATAGTAGTTCTCACTCTTGTGGTGTGTGAGCAAGCGCAAAGCATTAACCACACCCGACGGAATGCCGGCAGCAAGAAGATCATCGGCCGTGTATTCAGAATCCTCGATTACATCGTGCAGGAATCCTGCCATCTTCTCCTCATCGGTGTTGCCCATGAGGCCCACAGTGAGGGGATGAAGAATCACGGGGTGCCCGTCGCGGTCGGTAGTGCCTGCATGGGCCTTCAGTGCTATGCCAAGCGCTGTTTCAATGGGATTTGCCATATTTTCATGTATTTACAATTTAAGAAAAAGAAATGGACTGCAATTACCGGTGTAATGTACAGCCCATATTTACCATAAGCGCAACTTACGGTATGTAAGTGCGGTGTATTTTAACGACCTTGCCGTTCTTAACGGTGATAGTAGTGTTGAGCACACAGAACTCATTGCTCCAACTCGACTTGATATAACGGCCTATGTTCTTACCCAGGATCTTCTTAGACTTCGTGGGGAATCCGTCGATACCGTCATCGGTCATCTTGGCTGTGACGGGAACAAACAGACGCACATCACCATGTTTAGAATATGTGGGATGGTCATCATCGCCACAAACCACATAGGTGTCCTTGACCTGCGGGTCAAGGTCAAGCCAACCCGCCTCATTCTCGTTGATGATGTATCGGCCGTCTACCGTCTTGATTGTTTTGACATCAGTCACACCGTTGCCGGTAATGATATTGTCACCCACGGCGATTTCACGCACCAGTTTGCCATCGAACACATCAACCGAGTAAATCTCAAAATTGATGTAAACGCCCTTGGATGTAACCTTTGCAGTCGAGGGATCGAATGCCACAGGATAAACGCCATCGGCCAGGTTATTCACGTCTATATAGTTCTCAACGGGTCGCAAGATACCGACACCTGCCATAGCGCAAATGCCGAAGAATGCAAACACAAATGCAAATACTAATTTCTTCATATTAAATAATTTATAAGGTATATTTTCACTCACCCATGACCGTCGCAACCACACGACGCGGGCCGCCATAATCACGGAATTCACACAAATAGACTCCTTGCCATGTGCCAAGGTTTAATCGCCCATTCGTAATAGGTATGTTCAGGCTCACTCCAGCCAGCGTACTCTTGGCATGTGCCGGCATGTCGTCAAGTCCCTCAAGGGTGTGCTCATAATAGGGTTCGCCCTCGCGCACGAGACGATTGAAAATCTCTTCCATGTCGGTGCGCACATCGGGATCGGCATTCTCATTGATTGATAAAGCGCAACTCGTGTGCTTTACAAAGAGGTTGAGCATACCCACCCGTGGCAGTGGTGACGGCAGGTTGCGCAGCACCTCACTTGTTATGAGATGGAAACCTCGCTTGCGTGCCTGCAGGGTAAATTCAACTTGCTGTATCATAGGCGGGTAACAATCTCTTCAAGTGGTTTGCGGTTTTTCTCGGGAGCGACTGCCTCGGTGTGTCCCAGTGCGATAATCACCGCAGGATACTCATCGGTGGCCATGTCCATAACATCGGCACACATCGCCGCATCGAAGTTGCACACCCAACAGGTTCCCATGCCCAACTCGGCAGCAGCAAGGCACATGTGCTCCACTGCTATGGCAATGTCTATGTCGCCGTGAGGCTTGCCATCGCTCTGGCGCGTCCACGCCTGGTCGCGATGCACCGAACAAACGATGTATACCGGTGCTTCCTTGAACCAATCACGGTTGTAGCATTGTTGCAAAAGCGCGCGCTTTTCCTCGCCCATGACCACATAGAAATGCCACGGTTGGAAATTTACCGCCGATGGAGCTACACGACCGCACTCAAGGATATAGTTGAGCTCGTCGTCGGTCACCACCTGGCCGGTATACTGGCGCACTGCAAAGCGCGATTTGGCTAATTCAAGGAAATTCATTGATATTGTCTGATTCTAACGTCTATATCGGTGTTTTTGAGCAACTCCTGTGTACGAATAATGTCGGTTGTTCCGTAATGATAAGGGAACAAAACATGAGGGCCAAACATGCGTGCAACCTTAGCGAGTTGCTCGGGCGTCATAGTGTAAGGCAGATTGCAAGGTAGGAACGCAACATCGATATCCTTGAGTTGCTTCATTTCCTCAATATCCTCGGTATCTCCGGCAATGTAGATGCTAAAGCCGTCGACGGTGATAATGTAACCGTTGTC
>DCGA01000197.1:2925-9157 GCA_002314465.1 bacterium UBA1790
CCGGGACAGCCTTAATAGTGATAGCACCCACTTCGACCTGATCGACGTTTTTCATTACCTCACCCTTACCCAGAATCTCGGCGCTGCGGGCATTAACAAGCAATCGGGTGTCGTCCTTGGTCAACGGGTCTATCGCATCCTTGTCGAGGTGGTCGTGATGCTCGTGGGTAACGAGAATGACATCGGCCCACGGCATATTGGTAAAATCGGTTGCAGGCGGTACAGCAGCACCCACAGGGTCAATGTACAGCCATTTGCCACCGATGTTCATGCGCACACTTCCGTGCTTGATGCAATACATCTTAATAAGAGTGCCGCGCTTGGTTGTGAAGATGTCAACTTCCTCGCTGGTGACGGGACGGCCCGCAGCGGTCCAACCCTTGTAGCCCGAGTTGAGTTCAACCACATTGTAGCCATTGCGGGCAAGGATAGCAGCCGCTTTCTTACTGCGGTTGCCGCTGCGGCAATAAAGGGCGATAGTTTTATCCTTGGGCAGTGATGCCAGTGCGCGAGACTCAAAGTCGTCTTTAAGGACATCAATACACGGAGCATCGGCAATGTGGCCCTCGGCATATTCCTCGGCAGTGCGAACGTCAAGGCGCACCACATCGGGCTTATACAACAACTTCTCAAACTCGGCGACATTTACACTGCGAAACTTGGCGTCGCCCTGCTGAGCATTGCAGCCCAGGAGGCCACCCAGCATTGACATGATACCCATGACTATAAGTTTAAATCTCATATATATAACTGATTATTGCAGAACAGGGACAAGGAAACGAGCCAACAGATAGCCACCGGCGACGAGCCAGATGTAAATGCCTCCGGCAAGATAGAACGGGCGAGCGCCAGCAGCCTTGAACTTATCTATACTTGTGTCGGCACCCAGAGCTGTCATCGCCATAGTGAGGCAGAAGGTGTCGAACAACTCGAGCCACGAGCCCTTGCCGTAAAGGATGGTAGAGAGCGAACCGCCGTCGTAGCGCTGAATAATGGTGTTGAGCACGATTACCAGGATGAAGTTGATGGCAAACCAAGGAATGGTGATCTTGGTCTTACCATTGCTCTTCTCAACGGTTTCTTCGTTGGACTTGCCGCGCAAGCACATAGCCATGATAATGAGTACGGGAGCCAGCATGATGACGCGAATCATCTTGGTGATGGTTGCCGCTCCGGCAATGCCGAGGCTATCAGATGGGTCCATTGCATTGCCCGCACCTGCCACATGGGCAACCTCGTGGAGTGTAGAACCCGTATAAATGGCCACCTGGTCATTGGTCAAGGCATCGAGAAGCCCTGCGCGATACATGATGGGATAAACAAACATTGAGAGAGTACCGAAAATAACGACGGTGCTCACTGCGATTGCAGTCTTGTGGCTCTCGCACTTGATTACCGGTTCGGCGCCAAGAACAGCCGCCGCGCCACATATCGCGGCACCGGTCGATGTGATAAGAGCAGTATCGGCATCCATCTTCATGGCCTTACCCAGTGCAATGCCCAGCGCGATAGTACCGGCAATGATGATAATGTCGACCACGATAGCGGGCAAACCCACAGCGGCTACCTCGGTGAGTGTGAGGCGGAAACCATACAGTACGATACCCGTGCGCAGAATCTGCTTGGTACAGAACTTTAGTCCAGGAACCCACGACTCGGGGAGCTTGCTCCTGAAGGTATTGGCGTAAACCATACCAAGGATAATGCCCACGATGAGAGGAGAAAAAGACAGTGCCTTAACGGCATCGAGCGACGCAATGAAGAACGCCACTACACTAAATGCGGCCATTAGGCCTATTCCGTAATAAAAACCTTTGCTTTTCATACTTGCAAAGTTATGGATTTTTTATGAAAAACAAAAGAGTGACGGCGAAAAGAATTACCGACGTGATGCATTAACAGCCATGAGTGCAAACAGAGAAGAAAGAATTGCACCCGCAAGGAAAGTGATGGCGGTGCTGTGCAGCATATTGCCCATGCCCACAATGGGTGAAACGAGACCACCCACAAGGAAGCCAGCAGCACCAAAGAGTGCCGAAGCTGTACCTGCATGCTCGCGTGCGCACTCCATGGCGTGGGTTGTGGACGATGTGAGCGTGATACCCATGAAGGCAAGCATGATGCACACCACTATCTCATAAGGGATGAAGCCCAGGTCGAGGAACAACACAACCGCTACAATCGCACTCATCACTACCATTCCCATACAACTCACACGCACTCCCGCGAGCGCCGACTTGAAACGAGCTGCAAAACCCGCACCGATGCCGATGAACACGCCGTTGACGGCAAGCACGATGCCCACTGTGGCAGGAGCCAGTCCATAGTGCTGGGCAATGAATGCCGAAGATGCGATATTACCGAACAAAAGCGCCAATGCACATGCCTGGTGCAAGAGCATCGAGAGGAAAGTGCGATTAGACAAAACTGCACCGAAGAGACGGAAAGTTGCCAAAAAACTTCGGTTCTGCCGTTTCTCGGCGGGCAAAGATTCCTTGAGGAAGAAACAGCAAGCAGTGAGAACAAGCGCTACACCCAGCATCACTGCAAACACACCGTGCCACCCAGCAACACCCACTGCAGCACCGCCCACCATGGGGGTAACGATGGGAGCAAGGCCATTGACGATATTGATGACCGCCATAGCCTTGAGCAAGTCGCGGCTATTAAAGGAGTCGGTGGCAACCGAGCGAGAAATAGCGATTGCTCCGGCAGCAGTGAAGCCCTGTACAAAGCGCAGAGCCACGAACAGGCGCACATCGGTAACCGGGAGGATGCACAAGGTGGTAAGGGCAAACAGCACCATCGACACCAGCAGGGGGCGGCGGCGGCCCACCTTGTCGCTAAGCGGACCGAAAAGCAGTTGGCCCAACGCAAGGCCAAGCATGCCCGTCATGAGTCCTCCCTGCACCATCGACTCGGTAGAACCGAAAAATTCCACCATCGACGGCATAGCCGGGGAAAACATGTTGTTGATTACCGTGGCCAACGCTGCAAGCAGGCCCAGCAAGATGTATAGAAAGAGAGAATTGTTCATTAAACCAATATGTTGTTTTCTTTCACGTCGACAGTGTAGTTCTGGCGGCGGAACGCCAAAGGTGAAACTCCCACCATCTTGCGGAAGAATTTACCCAGACTTGACTGGTCGGAAAAACCATAATTGAACGCGATGAGTTTCATCGACATATTGCCAAGGATTATCTCGCGCTTAATCTGCGACACGAGCACCGTAGAGATGATTTCCTTGGCCTTGCGACCCGACTTGAGTTTGCATATCTCACCCAGATACTTGGGCGAGATATTAAGAATCTCGGCATAGTAACTTACCTCATGCTGAGTGCGCACATTGTCGCTGAGCAGGTTTATGAAATTGCGGAAATTGGTATCGGCCGCCGAGAGTGATATCGAAGCCTTTTCCTTGGTACTACCCTCGGTATCGCACAGCACCAGCAGAATATTGCGGAACATGGAGCCGGCAATCTGCAATGACAGTGCGGTCGTGGGGAACTGTTGATACAGATTCAGACCGTTCATGAGAGTGAGAAGCATCTGCCATTCCCTCTCGTCCTCAACCACACGGTTAGGCTTGCCAAAGATTGAACTAACCTTCTCGGCCTCAACACCAACCGCCGACTGGATGGCAAAGTTATCTTCCATGACGAGAACCAGCGCCTTGAAGTCGGGCGTTGCCGAGATAGCCGTGAGCATAGACACATGCGGGAATGTTATGCGCATACCTTTGCTGGCCTTGACGGTCTCAAGATTCAGTTCATAAGTCACCGAACCCGAGGTGCACAATGCCACAACGGTGTACTTAGATGTGATAGTTCTTCCCAGGAAGTCGCTTTGGGCATCGAGTTCTATAACCGCATAGCCCTTGTCTGTGATTCTGTTTTTTGTTCCCATTATCTATTTCCCTTTTCAATAAATACCTTTTATACCACAAAATTAGTCAAAAAGTGCCAAATATGGGAATTATCAACCCGTTTAGGACAAGAATTTTAGTATTTTTTAATCTTGCGGGTAATCTTATTGACTATGTACCTTGGGATAAACGAGATGTGACGCATCACAGTGGGCACGGTGCCGTAATACTTGCACATGATAGAGAAGCGTTCCTTGAGCGACGCCTTGTGATGGCGGTCGGTAAGACCGTCAGTGAGAAAACTGATGATGGGCTCATCGCCCACATAGGCATTGGCCTGAGACTGAAGTAGCACCTTGATGCACCAGTCATAGTCGGCACTGAAGCGATAGGCACCGTCATAGTGAGGAACAAGGTCGCGACGAGCGATGAACGCCTGGTGGCATACGAGCATACCCTGCTTAAAACTGTCGGCGGTGAGGTTCTTGGGCGCAGTGAGATGTCGCTTACCCACAACCTGTCGCTCGGCATTGACCAGTTGGGTCTGTCCGTAGATTACTCCGGGCTCTCCGTCGGCACACTTGGCAATGTCGGCAAGTGTGGTCGAAGCGGCAAACGCGTCGCCGGCATTAAGAAAGATGAGATACTTGCCCAGAGCCTTGTCGATGGCCTTGTTCATAGCATCATACAGTCCCTTGTCGCGCTCGCTGAAAAGTCGCGTAGACGGAATGGCCGCACTCTTGACAAGGTCGCAGGTGCCATCGGTCGAAGCACCGTCCATGACGATGTACTCATAGTCGGTAAACGATTGACGCGCCACGCTATTGAGAGTGGGACGAATTACCTCGGCGGCATTCCAAGTGACAGTGATGATGCTAAATAAGGGTTGCATGTGTTACAGGGTTGATTATTAGAGTTGCAAAGTTACATTATTTTTTTGTTTCATCCAAAATAATTTTGCATGGTCGTGCGTTATATTAACGATGAAAAAGATAATAACACTTTTGCTCGTTGCGCTCATAGCAGTTGCGAGCAGTTGCGAGAAAATAAACAACAAGGAGGTGCCCAACTATGTTGTGCGCATCGACCTGGGCTCATATGCATTGTGGACTACCTACGGTGTATCGGGTGTGGGCGAATACCGCATCTTTGACCGAGTGCGCCGTCTACCCTCCAATTTCTCATATAACGCCAACACGTACACTGGTTTTGGCGGCGTACTGCTCATCATGGGCCTTGATGCCGTGAGCGGCACCTATGCTCCCATCGCGTTTGACGCCGCTTGCCCCGTCGAGAACAGCGCGAGTGTTACCGTGAGCATTGACCCGTCGACCCTTGAGGCAGTGTGCCCGCAATGCAAGTCGCACTACAACGTGCTCACCGGCATGGGCGGACCGCTGAGCGGCCAGGCCTATACCAGCAAATACGGTCTGCGCAACTACAAGGTGTACCAGTCCACACTGGGCGGATACACGATCACATCGCAATAAAGAAACCGAACATACCATAGAGACAGGGAGGCATCATGCTTCCCTGTTTTGCATTTGGGCATATCCCTTGTAAAGAATGGTCTGAACCACGCCTCGCACAACGAGGTAAGAGGTGAATGCTACCCACAGGCGGTGGTTACCCATAGCCGACGGCAACATGGCATAAAGAGCAAAGAAGAGACCCGTAGCCACAGCCACGGCGATAAGCATGCCGCGCGAACGAGTGAGACCTATAAACACACCATCCCACACAAATGCCGCCATGCCGGCAAACGGGAGAGCCGCACACCACCAGCGGTAGTCGCCCGCCGCAGCGATAACCGAGTGCTCGTCGGTGAGGACCGAGAATATCTGTTGCGGAAACGAATAGGCTATCGTAAACAAAGTCACCAGCACTGCAGCCCACACAAACAAACGCTTGACACACAGCCGCAAGCGAGGAGCATTTCCGGCACCGTAGTACTTGCCCACCAATGCCTCGCCGGCAAACGCAATGCCATCGAGGAAGTAGGCAAAGAACGAGTTGAGTTGAAGCATGAGCGAATTGACGGCGAGCAGCAAGTCACCGCTACGTGCTCCAAGCGACACCATTGCCAGATGCACCAGCGTGAGCAGGAAACTGCGCACGAAAATATCGCCACTCACAGTGAAGAAACGACGCGAAATGCGCAAGCGCCACTGGCTAAGCGAACCCAGCATACGCACATGGGCGGGAAACTTGCGCCATAGCATCCACAGGCTATAAGCAAGGCCGAGGTACTCACTCACAAGCGTTCCCACGGCAATACCCATGAAGCCCATGTCAAACACATACACAGCCACAAGGCTCACGGCAGTATTGATGACATTGACCATGATTGATATCATCATGGGACCG
>DCGA01000197.1:9170-12730 GCA_002314465.1 bacterium UBA1790
GCGCGAGAGTCCTGCATGCCCAGCAGCCATCCCTTTACCGTCATCATGAGCAGCACGGGAGGAGCGCCCCACACGCACAGGTAGAAATACATGCGGGCAAGATGGGCAACCTGTTGCGACGGACCTATAATGTAAAGAAGCAGCCACTGCAACGGCCATTGAAGTGCAATCACAGCAACACCTATGAGAGAAGCAACCGTAGCCGAATCGCGCAACACATTGACAGCGCCCTGCATGTTGCCCCGTCCGCATTGCTGGGCTGTGAGGCCCGATGTGGACATACGCAAGAAGCCAAAGCTGAAGTATACGAGGTTGAACATCATGGTAGCCACCGCCACAGCGCCTATATAAGACGCCGAGCCCAGATGTCCGGCAATGGCCGTGTCAAGCAATCCCAGCAACGGGATTGTTACATTGGCAATGATAGCCGGTAACGCTATGCGGTAGATTTCCCTGTTCATAAACTTAATATATGTCTCTTGCAGAAAATATTATCCACGAATTAACACGAATTATCACAAATGGGTTAACAGTCTCTCGCAGAACCCGCAGAACCCGCAGATTTAACTAAATTATGTTCCCACCCTCGCAAAGCTAAAAACAATCTTTTGTTGCTTAAATCACACTCAAATGCCTCTTTTGTTCTTATGTCTAAAAATCCCCAGCGCAAAGCTGTCTTTTTAGTCAAAAATAAAAATCTGTGAGATCCGAGAGATCAGTGCGAGTCCCCTCCCCAACGCGAAGCTAAAAACAATCTTTTGTTGCTTAAATCATCAGGCAATGCCTCTTATGTTCTTATGTCTAAAAATCCCCCTCGTGTCAAAAACCGTGCTACAACGGGCAGAAGATGTTGCGCAGAATCCACCATGAGATAATCACCACGAGGATGATAACGATGGCAGTGGTAGAGTTGAGCGCATTATAAAGCCTCATATGGCTGTTGCGGCGCAGCCCTGCATAGAGATAGAGCAAAATGGTGGGGATAGCGACAAACAATGCGGCATTGTAATGCCACATGCCGGCAATGTCGCCGTGCAGAAAGCAATGGATAGCACGCTGTGTGCCGCACCCCGGGCACTGGTAACCCGTGAGAGTCACGAAGATGCACTTGGGAAACAGATTGCCCGTGTCGGCAGGATCGAAGGTAAAATATATGGCCGCCGCCAGCACGGCAGCGACCACTATGATAGTTGTGATAATCGTTTTTTTCATCACATCGAAGCCACAAGCATCTGGATAAACGAAATGAAGGGCGAGAATACGATGCCGGAGATAATCGAAGCGATACACCACCATGCACCGGTTTCGCTGGCACGCTCAGCACCCTTGAAGTCGCCCGCCTGATAGCGGCGGTTAACCTTGACAGCATACAGGATAGCCACAATACCAATGGGCATGCAACACAATATGGTCACGATGATAGCCCACACGAGGTTGGTGGGAGGACACTCGGGCTGCTCGAGCTGAGGCTGGGGTGCTGCATACTGGGGAGCATACTGATACTGCTCAACGGGAGTGCCAACAACGGGCTCGATGGGAGTACCCACGACCACCTCGGGATCGGCCTCCTCTTCCTGCGGAATCTCTGGGATAACAGGAGCCTCCTCGTCTTGGGGCTGCTCGGCAGGTGCGGCGTCGGCAGCGGGCTCGGCGGGCTGCTCGGGAAGTTGCTCGTCGGCAGCAGGAACCTCGGGTACAGCCGGGGCTGCGGGAGCGCCTATCACGTCGGCAAGTTCGGGGAGTGTAGTAATCTTCACCCAGTCCTCAAGACCGCTGCACCACACATAGGCGTCGGCGCTTACGTTCATCTTTTCAAGTTCCTCGCGTGTCACAGGACCAGCCTGTACACCGTTTTGATTTATCCAGTATTGCATAGTTCAGTTATTTATCAAAAGGCAAAGTTAGTACTTTTTTTTATAATTTGCAATTAGTTGCCCATTTTATAGGCAAATGAGTTTGCCGTTAATGTCTTATTTACTACCTTTGTACTATGATAAAGACATTGCTTGCGTTAATAGCGGCGTGCATTGCACTTGGAGCCGGGGCTTGTGAAAGCGCCGACTCGGCCGGACTCGTGTTTGACAAGATCGAGCACGACTTTGGCACCGTGAGCGTAAATGCAGGCTACATAACATGCAGTTACACCGCTGTCAACAAGAGCGATAGCACCATAGTGATACTGGGTGCACTGAGCGGATGCGGATGCGCCGTACCCACCTACCCCAAGGATCCCATCGCTCCCGGCAAGAGTGCCACCGTAACGGTAACCTACGACACGCTGGGACGCCCCGACGGGGAGTTTGAGAAGGAAATTGTGCTCCACACCACTGCCGCCAAGCCCAATATCACCCTGAAACTGCGTGGCAAAGCAGTGAAATAACCCTTATTACCGTCCCCTTTTACAATTAACATTAAAAAAGATGAAACAACTCATACTCACCCTTACATGCGCCATCGCGGCAATAACAAGCCTTGCCGAAACCGTTACCTACCGAATAACCGAATATAACAGCACGGCAGCGAGTTTCACTCTTGCACCGGCAGGAATGAAGCCCGCCGGCAGTTATGCCTATGTAGTGAACGAATTTGGCGCTACCAGCGGCAACCGTTACAACCAGATTCCGCGCAACCGCGAGGCAACGCTGTGGCTCGAGGGTTGGGACGGCTGCACCATCAATTCGGTGACGCTGTCGATGTGCTCAAACAATGCTGCAGGCACATTTGCACTGGTAGTAACCGTGGGCGACGAGCAGCGCTACAAGACCGCGACCGAGGCATTCAACAGCCAGCAGTGGTTTGGCCGCTGGGTGAGCAAAGACCTGCACGTGTATGTCGACATGACCAAGGAGTTCCCCACCCCCATCACCGTGACCGACGGCGCCGACCTGGGCATCACCATCAAGGGCGGCACACAAGAGGGCTCGGTATACCTTAATGCCGTGACGATAGACTACACCCCCGGCGAGGGAGTGAACACCGAGAGCGCACTGGCATGGATATACGAGAAAATCGAGGCCAAAGGCACACTCAACGATGGTGATGTGATTATGATATACCGAAACGGCAACGCAGCCGGCGACATCGACGGCATGGAGACATCGCACTACCTCGACGCCATTGCAGTGACATCGACCACAACAGTCGACGATCCCATCATAAGCCTCTTTACCGCCAACAAAGACACCGACGGCCACTGGACACTCACCAACCAGCACGGCCAGGTGCTCGGAGCCCGTGGGGCACAAAACCTTGCATGGGACGAGGGAACGACTACATGGGATATAAGCATGGGATATGACGGTGCAACCATTGCAAGCACCAACACAAAATACGGCACAATGCGCTTCAATGCCCCCTCGGGCTCGTATGCACGCTTCTGGAACTATACCAGCAAGACACTGCAACTGCCCTACCTCTACCGCCGTGCACGACAGCAACAACCCGTAGTGAGCACTCGACTCACCCTCGCCGACAGCGAGCGCACAGCCAACATGGCCGAGCAAGACACCCTCGTGCTGCTTCACTCGTTCTACCCCGCCACCGTCACCGACCAGCGCGTG
>DCGA01000197.1:12743-17904 GCA_002314465.1 bacterium UBA1790
GTCGTCGAGCAACGAACGCGTGGTGAAAGTGCGCAGCGGCATTGTTGAACTTGTGGGGAACGGCTCTGCGACAGTGACTGCAACAGCCATGGACGGCGGCAGCCAGGCCACTTGCCTGATAAATGTGACCGGAGGCCCGGCGGCACTCACCGGCGATGTTAACGGTGACGGTGTAGTCGACGTTGCCGACATAAACGTGCTGCTCAACATCATCCTGGGCAACGACAGCGCAAGCAACTATGGCGGCCGCGCCGACGTGAACGGCGACGGTAACATCGATGTAAGCGACGTGAACAGTGTTATCAACATCATGTTAGGGTAATAGCAAGGCCTATTCCCGCCGTGTAAAGCCCTTTTCGCAACAAGAGCATCTTTATTCAAAAAAAATCACTATCTTTGCAAATTAAACATGTTTTTTAGATAAAACAACACAATACTAACATATTATGAAAAGATTCCTAACTTTATTTGCCACTGCAATGCTTGTGATACAGGCATGGGGAGCAGTGGGCGACTACATTCAAGTCGACAACCTTAAGTACAAGGTGCTCACCGAAGCCACAAGCAGCACCAAGGGCACACTGTCGTGCTACGGACTGAGCGATACAGGCAAGGCAGCTTCTTCGCTGAGTCTTTCCATCCCCTACCTTGTGAGTTACAATAGTATGTACTACTTTGTACAGGATGTTGTCGGTTCGGCATTCGTCAACAGCACTAATATCAAATCTGTCTTCTTGAAATATGGCATCAAGAGCATCGGCGCAGGTGCATTTAACGGCTGTAGCGAGTTGACAAGCGCTTACCTTCCCAGTTCGGCAAAGACCATCGGAGCAACCGCGTTTTACAACTGCAGCAAGCTCGCGAACGTGTACTATGCAATTACCGGCACCGACGGTCTCTCAATAGGTAGTTCGGCATTCCCCGCCAACAGCTCGATGAAGCTTAACTGCCCCAATGGTACCGACATGACTACCATACAGGCGTACACAGCCCTGAGTTCATACTTCAGCAGTTTCAATACGTCTCTCAATTCTTATGACGTCTCACTTTCAAGCGGTGCCCGCCTCATCGTGACCAACGAAAGCAGCGCCACTGCCCGCGACTGTGCAATCGTTGGCTATAATGTAGGTTCAACCGCAGGCGTGTTCAAGCCCAGCGGAATGTTCTCGCTCACCAACTATGGCATTACATTCACGGTTAAGTCTATTGCACCCAAAGCGTTCTACCAAAACACAAACCTCAAGGAGGCCAATTTTGTCAACCTTTTATATCTTGAAGATATAGGCAGCGAGGCATTCTACAAATGTACCGAGCTCACAACAGCCACTCTCTCATCGGGAAACATAGGCAACCATGCGTTTAACGGCTGCAGTGCATTAAGCAGTGTAACCCTCAACGAGGGCGTTAAATCAATAGGAGTGGCCTCTTTCAGCAATTGTACCAGTCTCCCCTCAATCAATATCCCTGCATCGATAACTACAATCTCGCCCAGCGCCTTTGTACACGATGACGCCCTCACTGCAATTACTGTTGCTTCGGGCAACACCAATTATGCATCTTACGACAACGCGTTATACACCAAGGCCTATTCAGAGATTATCGTGTGTCCCGGTGGCAAGACCTCTGTCCAGTTAAACGCCAATCTCAAAAGGGTTACTTCCAGCTATGCATTTGGCTGGAGCAAACTCACAAGCATTGAGTTCCCCTATGGCATGGAGTTCATTTATAACAATGCATTCAATTACTGTACACAGTTGGCCAAGGTGTACTTCCCGAGCACGGTAACCACTATCGGCAGCAAAGTATTTACAGGTTGTACTGCCCTCAGCGAGGTATACATGAACATCGCTACCCCTCTCACTTATAACAATTGCTTCGATACACACACGCAGAACATCAACCTGTATGTTCCCTGCAATACATCCACTACCTACAAGGCAACATCTTGGAATAGCCAACAGCCCATCTACATTCTTGAGCCTACCTCAGAGAAATTCCCCTACGACGAGAAAATCGCAAGTTCGCAAGGCACAGCTTATTACAACTATAATGCTACGGCTTATACCGATGGCACTACCAACTATAATGGCGAAGCTACCCTTATACACTATGATGCAACATCGTCGTCTGTAGCAGTACCCAAGTCTGTTACGGCTAACGGCAAGACATTTGCTGTCACAAAGATTGGCAACGCCAAGAACCATGTGTTCTCGTCAACAGTCGATTTCAGTGTTACCGGATGTCTTTCGGTAACCAATGTGCAAGACTACGCATTTGAGGAATGCAGCCACATCACAAGCATTAGCTTGCCAAGTGTTAAGACCATCGGGGCATTTGCTTTCTACAATTGTTCGAAGCTCACCACCTGCAAGTGGGGAAGCAAATTGTCTACTATATCTAATTATGCATTCATGAACTCGGGGCTCTCACAGGACATCATTCTGCCCTATGGTTTCCGCGACTGTTCTAATGACAAACCTTTCTCGGGTGTGCCGAGCAAGCGAATTCTCATTCCCAGCAGCGCAGGGCAATACTTCTGCCGCCTGTTATACGGCATGTCATCGCTCGAGGAGGCCGTTATCAACTGTGACGACTCTTATAGCGAGAGCAGTTACTTAACCAAAATCCCCGCTACATGTATAATACGCGTTCCTGTTGAGAAATTGTCAAGCTACAAGAGCAACTCGGCATGGTCGAGCCGCAGCAATTATATCACTGCCGGCGCTTACGACTTTACCAACACCACATTGGCCAACGAGAAGACAAGTATCTGCCATGTGACCGTGACCGACAACAATCCCATCACTTACAATGGTGTCACCTACGACGGCAAGGTGAAGTATGTATATCATCCCAACATTGCCTCGGCAACCAGTTTCACTCCCCAGAATGATATTACCAATTCAATATTTGACAAGGCGGGCAAATACCTCGTTGAAGCCATAGGCGACAGCTGCTTTGCCGCAGCCAGGGGCATCAGTTCACTTGACTTCTCCGATTGCAGCTACCTCACTACCGTAGGATCCTACGTTTGCATTGGCAGCAATGTCACCACAGTTACACTGCCCAATTCGGTCACAACCATTAAGAAACATGCATTCAGTTCGGCAACGTCGCTTAAGGACCTCACCATAATGGGTAACCCCAAATATACCACCCGCGACCACCTGAGTAACTTTAACGGCGAATTCTACGGCCAAAATGCCACAGGCTTTACTTGCTATGTATCGCAGAACAGGTATAAATACCTTTACAACTATGTTATGGCTAACTGCGGCATGGCACAGGCCAAGATGATTGTACCCTACGTAGTTTCGGCTACCGCACAGACAACACTGTCGGCCAACACAAAAATCGAGTTTGCCGCAAGCGACAAAGTGAAGGCATATATCATCACCGGAGCCAACGAGCAGACCTATGACCTTACCACACAGCGCGTGAACTATGTTCCCGAAAGTACAGGTCTGTTTATCGACGGCTTGGCTCCCAACACTATGTACAAGCCCGTGCGCACCACTACCGCAACCGCCGACAACGTTGACGGCAACATGCTTGTAGCGGTTATTGACCCCGCCGAAATTAAACTGACTAACTACATGCAGTGGAATCAAGACGAAAAGAAGTTCATGTCGCAAAGCAGCGCCAGCGTTCTTAATTGCAGCGCTATCCTTAACAAAGATTCCGACCACGCATGGTATGTTGACCTTTATCCCAATCCCAATCCTCCCGCACCTACCTACGAGACCGGTGACGTGAACGGTGACGGTGTGATTGATGTTGCCGACATAAACGTGCTGCTCAATATCATCCTGGGCAACGACAGCGCAAGCAACTATGGCGGACGCGCCGATGTGAACGGCGACGGTAACGTCGACGTGACCGATATTAACGCTGTGCTCAACATCATGCTTGGGATGTAACAGAGTAAATGGTTAGGGGGTTAACTGCATCTCGCAGAACCCGCCGAAATTTATTAGGACTGAAAGAATTTACGATAAATCATTCAGAATTAAAGCTTCGCGCTGGCGGTAACTCCGCTGGCGCGATGTTTTTTTGACTACAAGGCATGTTTTTCGGTATTTTAGCGCCATTTGGCTATGATTTTTCGGCAAACGGATAAAATAATTTGCTGAATATGTGGTTTTTTTGTAATTTTGCAAAACTTTTTTGAGGAGAATGGAATTCATTATTATATTTACTTACATATTTAATCCCTAAATTTTTATGAATCAAAAATCTACTTCTATTTTCGCACTCGTAATGATGTGCATGATGTTTGTATGTAACTCAGCATTTGCTCAGACTCAGGCTCCCAACCTGCAGATGACATATCCCCAGGCCAACACCAAGGTTACCGAAATCCCCGACAACATCATCTTCATGTTTGACCAGGAAGTAACCGGCGTAGACGCAGCAGCTATCCAGAGCGGCTACAACGATCCCATCATGCTCGAAGAGAGCAACATCAAGATTGTTGACGGCAACTGTGTATACCTGAACGTAGCTGCAGTAAAGAGCCAGATTGCTGCCGGTAACGTTACTGCATTTGTAGCTCTCAGCGGTGTTGAAGACTTCTACGAGACAAACTTCACCCTGGGTGCTGAGTTTGGCGTAGTATCAAGCGACCTTGGCGCAAAGGGCGGTACTGTAACCTTCAGCAACTCTGTTGACTTCGTTGACTACGCTACAAGCGGTGAGGCAACTGTTTTCAACGCTGCAACCCAGCAGAAGGCTGCCGATGCAACCCTCACACTTGATGACAACGAGTATGATGTAGTCGTTGTTGAATTTGACACCGAACTTGCCGATGGCAGCTACATCCTCAACATTCCCGCCGAGACAATCATGGACATCACCGGTGAGGAATATGCAGGTGGTGACATCGAGTTCACAGTAGGTACTACCGGCATCAGCGTTATCAATATAACCAAGGCTGCTACTAGCAAGGTTATTGAGAACGGCCAGGTTGTTATCGTTAAGAACGGCGTTAAGTACAACGTACTTGGCCAGCCCGTTAAGTAATTACGGCTTAAACCGAAAAAAAACATGATGCGTGCCCGCACAGGGTGCGCATCATTTTCCCGTTATAAACCCACCAATCATAATCAATGAAGAATTTATATCTGTTTCTCCTCGCTGCTATAGCGGCAGGTAATGTTCG
>DCGA01000197.1:17920-18090 GCA_002314465.1 bacterium UBA1790
CCAGCAAGCGCTAAGCTTGAAGCCAGCAAGGCCAATCCCATTGCAACCTTTGCACAGGCACGCACCGGCGGCATGCTTGCCTTCGGTAACGAAACACGCGGCAGCCGTCGCATTGCCGACTACAGCAAGAAGGGCGAAATCAAGAATGTTCCCACCTATGGCACCGTAAC
>DCGA01000170.1:0-1296 GCA_002314465.1 bacterium UBA1790
GTAATTAGTAAAATCAGTATTATTCTTTTCATAATTCACACTTTGGTTTTTTATACTATCTTGCAAAGGTAATAAAAAATCATATAAATACACTTTAGTATCAAGCATTTTTGAGTCTTCAAATACAAGTTAAGTTCATAGGCACGCTATGGCGCAAGCGCAAAAACACCACCTTTCTTCTTGGATATTCCAAAAAGTTACTATAATTTTGCATACAAATAGCAGCGATGGCTGCACGCATTTACTCTTTGCTTATGGTTTTGTCACAAACATCCGATATGGTTCTCGGTGGCGTCTTCGGCGGCTCGGCTACCATTGTGCTCACCCTGGCTCTCGAACTCATGTTCGATGTCTTCAGGCTGAGGACACGCCCCATCACTCCCCTCATGCGGGTAGTGGGCGCTTCCATGATGTTTGAGTTTGTATCGATTCTCATCGGCGGGTTTGCAATGCGTCTCTACCCCCATATCATGGCATTTGCCTACACGGGATTCCTGCTCGACACCATGGTATCGTGCACCTTCTGCCTTGCCGTCGCTACAATGCTCTACAACGGATACCCACGCAAGGCCATCGTTGCAGCCATCGTCATTCCGTTTGTACTTGTACCCGCAATACTGGTTGCACTCAATGTGCCACGCACTTTTGACGGAATTGTCATGGGCCTTCTCCCGGTTGCGCTGTACTCTTTCCTTGCAATAAAATTCTTCAGGCACGACAAGATGCTTGAATACTACTACTCTAACCTTGAAAACCGCACCAAGGTGTGGATTCTCACTACAGGCATCCTTCTCATGGCTTTAGGAGCAATCTATTACACCCTAACCCTCTCATTTGCCCTGTACCAGTCGTGGTTGATTGTCGCCTATATCATTGCTTCCGATATGGTATATATCTACATCGCCGTGCGCGCATTCCGAAATGTGCCCACCGAGCATATCGAGGTGATGGAACAGGAACAAGAGCAGGAGCAGGACGAGAACAACGAGAGTGAGAACGAGCACGCATGCCCGCATGCTTCCGACGCGCAAACCGAGGAATTCAAGCAACAACTCACCCGACTCATGGAAGAGGAACACCTCTATCGCAATCCCGAACTCACGGTCGATGATCTTGTGAAAGAACTGGGAACCAACACAACCTATTTCTACTACTTCATGCGCGACGTAATGCAAGTTAAGTTCTACGACTATGTGAACGGTTACCGTGTGAACGAGGCTAAACGAATGCTCGAACAGTCGGCCGAGAAAATCAGCCAAGTAGCCTACGAGTGTGGATTCAACTCGCCTCACACAT
>DCGA01000170.1:1331-4040 GCA_002314465.1 bacterium UBA1790
TGCTCCCGTCGGAGTGGCGCACCAGTGGCGAAAAATGACATAGCCACGCATTTTTCATAAAAAATCAGCACTTTTTATAGAATTGTACCTTCAAATAATGAAATGGTACGCTCGTTTTGTTGCCTAAGGACTACTTTTGCAGCAACAAACAACTTTGCACACTATCCTTTTTCTCCATGCCGCTGTGATTGTTCCATGGAGTTTTTGTGACAAAATCATGGTTTCCCCTATGGAAATTGAATAATAAAACAAGCCAATAATAGTTTTCCCCCGGCAGACGCAACCCCTGCCGGGGATTTTTCTTTATTAATGCACTCCCCTGGGGAGGGGGCGTTTTGCGTCAATTCGTGGTATTTTAACATTATATTTTGCATAATAATGAAATTGTCACTCTTGGTTTGCGCAATAATTACTACCTTTGCCGTGTTTAAAAACACCTATTATGAAAAAAGCATTATTAATCGCTACTGCATTTTTACTTGCAACAAGCTTTACATCTCTTGCCGAGAACCTCGATTCTAACGGCAACCGACTGCCATTTGCAGCCGACACTACTTTGCGACTTTCACCCAGCAACATTTATATATCTTTGGGCGAAAAATCTGCTGCCAACGAGTGGGACAGCAACATCTACAATTCTATTTACACCCGCGACAAACAGATATGCAGTTTCCCTGCCGAACCCAAGATACGCACATGGGAAAACGGGTATTACGCGAAGACTCTGCCCATTAGGGTACCCGGCAACAAGACCAAGGAGTCGGAACCCGATAAGGCATATAAAGTGGCAATCACGCAGAGCACACTGTCAAGTTCTTTCCTCTTTTCAATCGCTGAAGAGAACGGAACCAAGCACGGATACGGTCTTACCGTTTACAACGGTATTGACCAGAGTTACCGCGACTACACCAACCACGGTTATTACGGCCTGTTCACTAAGACCACCAACTCGGCCTATGTGAATCCGTTCATGACTGCACAGAAGGTCAACGACTCCTATGTCGCCACTCCCAGTTACCAACGCGCCAACGAATACACCCAGGCTATGGCAGCGTCGGCAGCTATCGACTACAACCTCGATGGCAAGGACGACATTGTTCTCATGTTTGGTAACAAACTTTTCTTCTTCGAGACCAACAACTTCCACCAGACCGACGGTTTCGAACTCATCACCACAGAAAACGGTGTGTGCATGCCGTCAATCTCGGTTGCCGACTACGACGGTGACGGACGCGAAGATATCATGGTCTTCGTCACCACCTGCGAGAAATCATCGAGCAATCCCGAGAACATCACCTTCTCAAGCGACGTGTTCTTCCTTGCGGGCAGCACATTCGTCTCTTCGGGAAAAATCGAGAAGAGCAACATCAAGCACCTTCACCTGAACAACGCACTTGAATGGGTCGATACCAACAACTCGGTTACCGCGGTCAACAAGAACATTGAGCGCATAACCCACGATGCAGCTGCGTTCTACTTTATCTCAAGGACTTCGCAACCCGCTGTTGCACTTGCCGCACGCACTGTCAACCGCACGCTTAAGAACAACGGCACTACCGAGGCCGACGAGTTCAGCGTGACCGACCAGCTCAACATCTACACCGTTAACCCCAGCGAGTTGAGCAAGGACAACGGTAACTGGTTCACACGCGTGAAAACTGCCAGCAACAACCGCAACCCCGAGTTCGGTGGCGGACAGTTGTTGCCTGGGGATGCCCACCGCTGGCAGGTAAACTTCGTGTCGGGACGCCCCGCACTGGCTTCGGCTTTGACCGACGGTATCAACAGCCCCGCAACTCTGCTGTGGGACAACAATGTCTACAGACTTGATGTATCACAAAACGGCACAACGCTGAACTACGCTCTCAACAAACTCACCGACTACGATTTTTCTTTCAGTACCACACGCGCATTAACACCCATGGCCGCAGTCATCAAGAACACCGACGGCTCATTCCCATTCGACGGCAAGGAGTGCTACATCGCTCCCGTAGTCATTTCAGCCATGAAACAGGTGGATAACGGTGACTACTTCTTCGCCGACAATGGTGTCAATACATGCGTGATATTCAAGGACGGTGACCACTTCAAGTACACAGAATCTTACGCATCGACCGCCGATGAGCCCAATATGTTCAACACATCGCTGTCGATGGCAGCACTCAACGCCCATAAAAACGTGGACGTGAAGTTCGACTCTACCACTGGACGCGAGATGATGTACATGAGCCCCGTCGTGCAGGCTGTGCTCGTGGTTCCTCCTTACATCAAGAACTGGAACGCAGGCTCGCCGCAGACCAAGTTCACCACCATCACTACCGACACCGATGCCGACTCTAAGACTCATAGCAAAACTGCGACATTCGGCTGCAGCGTAGGTCCCGAAGTTCCCGGATTCGTATCGCAGGTTATTTCAAGTAGTTCGCTCACCAACACCAGCACAATGGGCTCGTCGGTAACAACCGAATCATCGGTCGACCATACTGCAGCACACACCATCGTTGCCTATCAGTACCTGCCCGTGTATCGCTATACCTATTATTTCAATACACCGGCATTCAAGGACAATGCCCGACAGCCCATCTACTTCTATGAGGCATTCAAGGCAATACAGAGCGATGTAAAGTTGCTCGCCGACTTCAATGCTAATGTTGCCGAGCCCAACGGCATTCCCACCATCTCGGTGTCAAGCACCGAAGGCGATCCCTC
>DCGA01000170.1:4060-6439 GCA_002314465.1 bacterium UBA1790
ATGTGCAGGCTCCCCGCATCGATGTTACAAGCAACGACATCCTCGCGCTGTTTGGCAACCCCAAGTTTGCCATGATGTCTAAGTCGCAGTTGTTTGAGAACGTGAGCGTGGGCGTGTCTACAGGGACTACCCTCAAGATGGCTCAGGCCAAGAGCGAAGGCACTTCCGAGTCGTCAAGCACTTCTGTCGGCATGTCGGTCAAGTCTGGCGGCGGTATCTTCTCTCCCGTTTCGATAACCGTCAACGGAAGCATCGCCAAGGCCGAATCGTGGAGCCAGACCACAACCTTCGGCACCGGTACATCGTTCTCGGGAACAACTCCGGGACTTATCACCAAGGCTGGATTTGAGAACTACTCTTACGACTACGGACAGATTGTCTACAAGAAGACCGTGCGCAGCAAGAAGGAGAACGGCGTGTGGGTAGTCGACAACGACACCACCAATAATGTCGTCGACAACAACCACTACGTGCAGGAATACCTCGTATCCGACTGGTATGTGTGCAACTACATCTCGCCCGAGTCTATGCGCCGCGTGGGTGACGCCAACAACGACGGCGTGGTCGATATCGTCGACATCAACGCCGTTATCAGCAAGATTCTTGGCGACGAACCTGCTGGCTTCAACGAGTTCAATGCCGATGTCAACCTCGACAACGTAATCGACATCATGGATATAAATGGTATCCTTAACCTGATTCTTAACGCAACTTCCGCTGCCCAATAAGCCGGTTGCTATCAGCATAAAAGGCTCCGTTCGATAACGGAGCCTTTTTGTATATTTTAGGGTGTTCTGCGCAAAAAAACAATATTTTATACTCATAACCGAGCAAAAATAACTACCTTTGTGCGAAATAAACAAATCTGTTATGAAAAATTTACGCGTATTTGCTGCTTTTGTACTACTCGCAGCCGGCTTTAACGCCGCTGCCAAGAACCTTGATTCAAAGGGTAACATACTGCCTTTCGTTTCCGACACGGCATTCCGTCTTTCTCCCAGTAACATCGTTATTTCGGTAGGCGACAACACCAAGATGAACTCTTGGGACACCAGTGTATGCACCGCCAATGATTACTTCAAGGTCCCTGCCGTGAGCAGTGTCGACGATTGGGACAACGGACGCTATTTCCAGCTGGTTAGGGCAAGGGTAAAAGGCGAAGCCGACCAATTGTACAAGGTCATCTTGAACCACAGTAAAAACAACTCTTATCTCACGTTGGACATTGTTGGTCCCGATGGTAATCACCACACTTTCATGCCAAACATCGGCCAGGGATACGACATGGCTTTCCGTGAATACACGACACATGGCTATTACGGTCTTTACCGCAAGTCGAGTACCGAAGATTATATCAATCCCTTCATTGCCGCCGAGGAAATAGGTGGCAAGATGGTTGCTGTTCCCAGTTATGAACGCGCAAGCGAATATGCCCAGACTATGTTCTCGGCTGCAGCCGTCGATGTAAACCTCGATGGCAAGGACGATATTGTCATTGCCGTGGGCAGCAAGCTCCTCATATACGATATCGCTACATTTCGACAGATAGCGCTCTTTGACTTGTTCAGCACCGAAAAGGGTATATGCTGCCCCGCTATCACCATCGCCGACTACGACAACGACCACAAAGACGACATCCTGGTTTTCCTCGTGGCCAACGAGCCGTCGGACAGTGATCCCGAGTCATTTATTATGCATCCCAAGGCTTTCTTCCTCTCAAGCAGCAAATACAATGAGGCTGGTAGTTTCGCTACAAACGACCTGAAGCGCATGTCTTTCAGGTCTGCTAATGTGTTTATCGACGAGAATTCTTCGAAGAAAGCCGACAAACACGACATCTGCCCGGTGAGCATTACCGCCACACCGTTCTACGCCAACTCTCGTGTTTCGGAACCCTGCGTTGCACTTGCTGCACGCTCTTTCAACCGCACAAAGAAATCAACCGACCCCAGCATTGCCGATGAATATAGCGTTTTCGACCAGGTAACCGTGTTCAAGCTCAACCGTGAATACATGAAAGAGAACAACGAACTCGGGGCTTGGTTCTCTTACCTCACCTCTAATGCGGAGTTACGCAACCTCGAGGAAAGCGCTGGCCTCGCAAGCGATGATCCCAAGCGTTGGGACACCAATTTCGCTTCGGGACGCCCGTCTCTGGCATCGGCTTTCACAAGCGGTATGTTTGAGCCCGCAACACTCTTGTGGAACAATGGTATCTACGAGTTTCATGGCGATAGCGAGTGGGAATACTACGTTCTTATCAAGAAACTCGATTTGTCGTTTGTCAACTCTCGCACAAGCCGCGGCCTCACTCCGCTGGTTGGCGTCATGAAGAATGCCGACGGCACATTCCCTCTCGACGGTAAGGAATTCTACACC
>DCGA01000170.1:6462-10377 GCA_002314465.1 bacterium UBA1790
CCTATCCCGCCATTACATCAAGTATGGTCAATGTGTATCACGATGGCTCAAGCAGTCCGTCAGGCAACTATTTCTTCTACGACGACTCGTTCAACGCCTATGTTTGCTACCCCACCGACAACGGGAATTTTGCTTACAACAACTGCAAGGTAAACCGCGCCGACAAGCATAACAACATGTTCAAGTCTTCTATCTCGCTCACATCGCTTAATGCCAACAAGGACATCGAACTCAAGTATGACGAGGAAGTGGGTCGCGAAATGATGTACATGAACCCAATCGTGCAGGCTGTACTCGTCGTACCGCCTTACATCAAGGACTGGTCAACTGGCACAGCACAAGCCTCTTTCACCACTTCAACCTCTGAAAGTGACGCCGATGCCAAGACCAAGAGTTCAACCGCGACATTCGGCTTCAGCACCGGTATTGATGTGCCCGGTTTCTCGGCTCAAATCACAGGCTCACAATCACTCACCAACACAAGCACCCTGGGCGAGAGCGTAACAACCGAATCTTCGGTTGCCTATACATCGAGCCACTCGCTCGTTGTCTTCCAGTATCTCCCTGTTTACCGTTACACCTATAACTTCCGCATTCCCGGTTACAACAACAACCAGACCATGCAGGTTCACTTCTACGAGGCATTCCAGGGCATTCTTACCGACAGCAAGGCTCTCAAGGACTTCAACACCAATGTCGCCGATGCCAACGGCATTCCCCGCATCCACGTGAGCAGCGAGGAAGGTGACCCTGCTACCTATACCCAGGTCCCCCGACTCGACTATGACGCCGACGATATCCTTGAGTTGTTTGGCAAGCCCAAGTTTGCCATGCTCTCTAAGATTCAGTTGTTCCAGAATGTAAGTTCCGATGTAACTACCAAGACTTCTCTCAAGATGTCTCAGGCCAAGAGCGACGGTACCTCCGAGGCGGCTAACAGCACCGTAGGAGTAACAGTGAAGGTCGGAGGTGGTGTTCTTGCGCCCGTTTCAGCGACAGGCTCGGGCAGCGTTACCACGGGTGACTCTTGGACCCACACCACAACATTTGGCACCGGCACATCGTTTGACGGCCAGACTCCGGGTCTTATCGAGAAGGCAAGCGTCGAGAACTACTCTTACGACTACGGACAGATTGTCTACAAGGAAACCGTGCGACACAAGAAAGTGGACGACGAGTGGGTAATTGACAACGACACTACCAACAATGTGTGCGACGGCAACCATTATGTACAGACCTATCTCGTTTCCGACTGGTATGTGTGCAACTACATGTCGCCCGAGTCTATGCGCCACAAGGGTGACGCCAACAACGACGGAGTTGTCGATATCGTCGACATTAACGCCATCATCAGCAAGATGCTCGGTGACAATCCCGAAGGCTTCAACGAGTTCAATGCCGACATCAACCTTGACAATGTTATTGATGTGCAAGACATCAATGCCATCATCGACATTATATTACAAGCGACCGGGTTACTCTCCCCGAAGGCTTCTATCTGAGCCCCCGGCAACGAATGTAACACTACACAGGCCTCTCCCCTTTCCCGGGAGAGGCTTTTTATGTGCCCCTTCCGTCACAATTTAATCATTTTGTTACCATTCGGTTCACAAAAATTTCGTATCTTTGCATATTATATAAATATCAATCATGTGCATTATGAAAAAACTTAGCATCATCCTTTGCCTTTTAGTCTCGGTCAACGCCCTTGCATGGGACGTTGTGGGACATCGCATCGTCGCCGACGTAGCCTATCACAACCTTACTCCCGAAGCACGCCAGGCTGTAGACCAGACCCTGGGATTTGAGCGCGCTATGGTTGCGTTCTCGAGCTGGGCCGACGAAATCAAGAGCGACACTATCTACAAGGGACAGGACCGATGGCACTTCCAGGACCTCGACGCCGGCAAGAGCGACAAGGACCTTGAGAAACTCTTTAACAATAAACTGCTCGAGGGCTACCACCTGTTCCAGGCCAAGGATAGCCTCATCAAGCTGCTCAAGGTGCAGCCCGGCAACGCCGATGCCCTTAAGTTCCTCGTTCACCTCTCGGGCGACGAGTTCCAGCCCATGCACATGGGACACCACGACGACCTAGGCGGTAACAAGGCTAAGTTCTACTGGTTTGGACGCTCGGCCAACCTCCACTCGGTGTGGGACACTTACCTCACCGAATACACCCACTACTCAAGCACCGAGTACTGCGACTACCTGCTCAAGAAGTTTGCCGCTCAGAGCGATGAGTATTATAACCGCGACGAACTGAGCAGCATCAAGAGAACCTATGCTGCCAGCAATGCAATCTACGCCATGTACTACGAACTGTGCAAGGGCGTGGAACCCGACGAGCGCGGCGTGCGTCGCTTCGCCTACGGATTTGAGTACCGTTTTGCCTACAAGTTCCGCGCTACGCTCGACGAGCAACTCTATGCGGGCGGTATGCATCTGGCTCGTCTTCTCAACGAAATCTACAAGTAACCATATTTCACAATCCCATAAAAACACCCTGCAATGGCTGATAACAACGTAAGACTCGGACAACGGCTCAAGCAAGAGCAAAAGAAAAAAGCTGCCTCGATTACAGTAAAGGCAAGCGAACTGCTCGGCTGCTCACCCGAGGATATCGAGACAATCGTGGAGAACGAAGTTGAATCCAACTACGCTCTCGAGAAAGGCATGGACGAAAAGGATACCGAAAGGCAGCCCTATGTCCAGAAGGTTACTTACGGCGTTACGGCCAAGGTGCAGGAAATATTTGAGAAAACAACGCCCAGCAGCGAGACGCTCATCGAACACATGGAAGAGCAAATCAATGCCAGCAACATGAATGAGCGACAAAAGGTAATCGCTCAGTATATAGTGGGCTCGCTCGACCGCAACGGATACCTGCGTGACGACGCTTGGACCATTGCCGATGACATCACTTTCAAGGAGAACTACTCTGTCGAGGAGGATGAGGTGCTTGAGGTAATAAAGGAGATTCAGAAGATGGATCCAGTGGGCATTGCTGCACACGACCTCAAGGAGTGCTTGCTGCTTCAGTTGGCACAGCGCCACACCCCACTCACTCCGCTTGCAACCCGCATGGTCGACAAGTGCTTCAAGGACTTCCTCAACAACCGACGCGACCACATCGCCAGGACTCTGGGTGCAACCATAACCGAGGTAAACGAGGCCTACGAGAAAGAGATACGAAAACTCGACCCTAAACCTGCCGGGGCTTACGACAGCGACGGTAACGACAACAGTCTGCATGTAACACCCACGTTTATCATCACGGTCGAGGACGAACAGATTTCTTACGAAATACCTAACCGTATCCCCGAGTTGCATGTCTCTGAAACTTTCTCGACTGCCTACGACGAACTCAACCAGCGCAAGACCTTGTCCGATGGTGACGCGCAGGCAAAGGAGCAGATAGGCAAGAACGTGGAAAGTGCCGACATCTTTGTATCGGCACTCATGATGCGCATGGAGACCCTCAAGCAAACCATCGAGGCTATCATCAAGATACAGCGCGAGTTCTTTATCAACAACGGCGACGTGGAGTTCCTCAAGCCCATGAAACTCGAGGACCTTGCCAATATCACCGGCCGTAACACCTCGGTGCTGTCGCGAGCCACCTCAAGCAAATACATGGCTACACCGTGGGGGCTCATGCCGGTGCGCGAACTCTTCTCCGAGGGTTGCACACGCACCATGCCCGATGGCAAGGAAGTGGTGATTTCGACACGCGTTGTGCAGAATAGGCTTAGGACTCTTATTGACGAGGAAAACAAGAACAAACCCATGTCCGACGAGGCTCTGTGCAACGTGCTCAAACAGGAGGGCTACGACATCCAGCGACGCACCGTGGCTAAGTACCGCGACCTCCTGGGCATCCCCGTGGCTGCACAGCGACGCAAGTTCAGCGAC
>DCGA01000170.1:10510-20954 GCA_002314465.1 bacterium UBA1790
CCTACGGCGTTATCCTCATCCTGTGGACATCGGTTCTGTGTGCGCTGCCCAACGGCACACGCATTACCGTGGTAATGGTGATTATGGGTATTACCTGCGTGCTGCCCATGATAGGCATAAGCGTGCTGCACCACTACGGGCTCATCAGCGACAAGCGACTCGACAAGCCCCAAGAGCGACTCTGGCCCTATGCCATTTCCATCTTGTGCTATATCGCGGCCGCTTCCTACCTGCACTACATCCACTCACCGCTGTGGTTCACCATGTTTGCCGTGGGCGGACTCATGTCGCTCGTTATCACTGCAATAGTAAACAACTGGTGGAAGATTAGCGCACACGCTACCGGCATTGGCGGCGTGGTTGCACTNNGACTGGTTTACCAGATTCATGTGCAAGGTCTCAGCGCTTTCGAACTCTACTGGGTGCTGTGCATCGCCATCCTGCTGGCAGGGGTTGTGGGCACTGCACGACTCATCCTCAAGTGCCACACCGTGGCGCAGGTGCTCGTGGGCTTTGCCAACGGCTACGCATGCGTCACCCTGTGCATGAAACTCTTCGAGTAACCCACCCTACATTAAACCCTAAACCCTAAACTCTCAACATTAAACACTCAACACTCAACCAATATGACCCCACTCGTTAGCATCATCATGGGCAGCACAAGCGACATGCCCGTCATGGAAAAAGCCTGCAACTGGCTCAATGACAACAAGATTCCCTTTGAGGTAAACGCCCTGTCGGCACACCGCACACCGCAGCAGGTCGAGGAATTTGCTCGTGGAGCACAGGCTCGCGGCATCAAGGTGATTATAGCTGCAGCCGGCATGGCTGCGGCATTGCCAGGCGTTATCGCCGCAAGCACAGCACTGCCCGTTATCGGTGTACCCATCAAGGGCATGCTCGATGGCCTTGACGCAATGCTCAGCATCATACAGATGCCTCCCGGCATTCCCGTGGCTACCGTGGGCGTTAACGGCGCACTCAACGCAGCAATCCTTGCAGCACAGATTCTCGCCGCATCTTGCCCCGAGGCTGCCGCTGCAGTGGAGCAGCACCGTGCATCGCTCAGTGCTAAAATAGAAAAGGCTAACCAAGACTTGTCACAAATCAAATATGAATACAAGACCAACTGACGACAGTTTCTTCAACTATAGCCGCCGCACTACCGTTAGCGTCAACGTGGGCGGTACTCCGCTGGGCAGCGATTTCCCCGTACGTGTACAGTCGATGACCAACACTTCGACCGACGACGTGGAGCGCTCGGCCGAGCAATGCACTCGCATTGCACAGGCAGGAGCACACTATGTACGCCTCACTGCACAGGGAGTGCGACAGGCCGAGAGCATCGGCATGATTCGCAACCTGCTGCGCAAGCAGGGTTGCAACGTGCCCCTCGTGGCCGATATCCACTTCAACCCCCGTGCCGCATTTGCTGCCGCAGCGCTCACCGACAAGGTGCGCATCAACCCCGGCAACTTCGTTGACCCGGCACGCACTTTCAAGACTCTTGAATACACCGACGAGGAGTACCAAGCCGAACTGCAGCGCATCCACGACACTCTCGTTCCTTTCATCGAACTGTGCCGCGAACATGGCACTGCCGTGCGACTGGGCGTTAACCACGGTTCGCTCAGCGACCGCATCATGAGCCGCTACGGCAACACTGCAGCGGGTATGGTCGAGAGCGTGATGGAATTCCTGCGTGTATTCGTTGAACAGGGTTTCATGGAGGTGGTTATCTCCATGAAAGCAAGCAATGTGGTTGTTATGGTCGAGGCTGTGCGTCGCCTTGTGGTGGCAATGGATGCCGAGGACATGCACTTCCCGCTCCACCTGGGCGTTACCGAGGCTGGTTTTGGCGAGGATGGCCGCGTAAAGAGCGCTGTGGGAATAGGTACCCTCATGGCTCAGGGTCTGGGCGACACCATACGCGTTTCGCTTAGCGAAGACCCCGAGGTTGAGGTTCCCGTGGCAAACAAACTGGTTGAATACATCACCTCACGCGAGGGACATGCCCATATCGACGGTCACCTGAGCACAGGCTATAACGCACTGGCGCCCGAGCGCCGCAAGACTGCTCTTGTAGACGGTCGCATAGGCGGTGGCAAGCAGCCCATCGTCATTGCATCATGCCAGCCACAAGACATCAAGGGCAACATCAAGCCCGATTTCTACGGCCTCAATGCCGACGGAGTGAACTTTGTGGAGGTTACCGCCGATACTCCCGTTGAGTCGCTCAAGCATCTCAACGACGACCCGCAGGCTGTGCTCGTAATCTCCCCGGCAAGCATCAACGTGCCCGGCAGCGTGCTCGCCATGCTCCATGCACTTGCCGATGGTGGCGTCAACTGCCCCACAGTGATGCATGTAACCTATGATGACACCGACAGCGAGTGGCTGCAAGTAAAAGCCGGTGCCGACCTGGGCGCAGTACTCATGAGCGGTATGCTCGACGGCGTATGGCTTGAGGCACCTTGTTACCCCGACCAGGAAGAAGTTGTGAAGGTAGCATTCGCTGCCCTGCAGGCTGCCCGTCTGCGTACCAGCAAGACCGAGTTCATCTCTTGCCCGTCGTGCGGACGCACCATGTTTGACCTCCAAACCACCGTCAAGCGTGTACAGGAGGCAACCTCCCATCTCACCCACCTCAAGATAGGCGTGATGGGATGCGTGGTAAACGGACCCGGCGAAATGGCCGACGCCGACTATGGCTATGTGGGCGCAGCACGCGGACGCATCAGCCTCTACAAGAACAAAGAATGTATCGAAAAGAATATACCCGAGGACGAGGCAATACCACGCCTCATCGCACTCATCAAGGAAAATAACGACTGGATAGAACCTTAATTTTTACCTGATTATGAAATACACATGCCCCAATTGCGGGAAACATATGGAATTTGCTGTAGAGCAACTCACCGAGGCGCAGTACAAGGTGAATTGCCCGCAGTGCGGCTGCGCCCTTGAGATTGTGGGCGACTATGCCTACATGCCCCTTGAGGACGGCAGCCTAAACCTTGCCGATGACGAGCCTCAGGAAAAGGAGGAAGAGCAACCCTCGCGCGACCCGCTCTACGAGCGTGCTGTGGAGTTTATCAAGCAGTGCAACGCCATTACACCCGTGATGCTCGCATCCTACCTTGACATACCCATGGAGCGTGCGCAGCAACTCATGCAGCAACTCGAGGACAACGGCATCGTGGGACCCTACAACGGAGGCGCACCACGCCAAATCCTCATCCCGCACAACACCAACCTGCCCTACGGCTTGCCCATCTTCAACCAAGAAAGCGAAGGCAACAAAGAGGAAAACCCGAGCGAAAACGACAACCCCGAGTACCAGGGCGACCCCAAGATCAAGAGTTACACCGTGAACTGCAGCGTTCCCGGCTGCCTCCTCTTCATCCTCCTCGTCACCCTCGCCCTCATCCTCCTCTTCAAGTAACCCATTTAATAAGATAACTTGCCAACAAAACAACATAAAAAACAATTAATTATTCCAAAATCATGAAAAATTTATTAGTACTGTTTATCAGCATTATCGCGATTCTGCCCGCAATGGGAGAGAACGCTAAAGTAAAGAGGCCCGAAACCTATAACTATCAGAGAGGTATTGAAGCTACAAATGAAGGCAATAGCGAAGAAGCGTTGGGATACTTTTACAAAGAACTCGAAGACAACCCCAAGAACGGCTATGCTCATATGTGGATTGCCGTGCTTAGATACAATAACGAAGAATATGGTAAGGGACTAACCGAGGTCGATCTTGCCATAAAAAACCTCCCCAAAAAGGATTATGAGTTCTTGGCATCGGCCTATTCCGTCCGCGCCCGTTTATACCTCGCCCTTGAAGATACAACAAAGGCATTGGACGATTTGGCGTTAGCCATCAAAACAAACCCCGAAGTAACCACAGCGCTTGAACAACGCGCTCAATTATACTATGAACTCTCTCAATACGACTTATCCAATGCCGACTATTATCAGATAACAAACCTCGACCAAGGCTCGTTTATTGGATATATGGGAATTGGGCGAAATCTTCTTGAACAAAAACAGTGGGACCAGGCAATTGAACAATTTAACAAGGCTGCACTGATGTATAGCGACAATGCTGTAGTCTACTCATTTCGAGCCGAAGCATACATGGGAAAAGAAAAATGGCCTGAAGCAACCGATGATATTATCAAAGCACTCGCTATAGATAGTGATGATAAGGCTTTTTCTATGATGCAGGACTTGAAAGAGCCCGCATTCAGCATGATAAAGGCAAAAATGAAAATTCAAAGCGCCAAAAACCCCAATGAAGCCAAATGGCCATATTATATCGGTATTATTCACGAAAATAGTGAGCAATACGAAAAAGCCATCCCTTTCTACGAAGAGGCCAACAATAAAGACACCAATGACGCTTTCCTGTACCGCATGGCAAATTGCTATAGCGAAATAGGAAATTACGAAAAGGCTTTAGAATACATCAACAAAGCAATAGAACTCGACTCAACGGCAGTACAGTACGCCCCATTCAAGGCCAACTTATACTATAAAATGGGTAACTACAAGGAGTCGATTGCCGAATGGGACAAACTCCAGGCTTTATACCCCGAATTAAGCGCAGTATACGGTAACCGAGCCTGGGTTAAGACCACCTTGGGAGACGACGAAGGCGCCATTGAAGACTTCACAATGTCTATCGTAATTGATCCCGAAAGCGCTAATTCGTACATGTGTCGCGGCGACGCCTATGCAAGACAAGGCAACAACGAACTTGCCCAAGCCGATTATTTGAAAGTAATAGAAATTGAAAACTCTCCCGAGAAATATGACCGAATTCCTTTTGCTTATCAAGGATTGGGCGAATACGAGAAAGCCGTCGCCGCAATGGACACAATCATTGCCCGTGATGAAAGCGATAGTGGCAATTATTATGATGCCGCATGTATCTATTCTCGAATGAAGAATAAAACAAAAGCGCTGGAGTATCTTGAGAAAAGCTTTGAAATGGGTTATACCGATTTCAACCATATACGTGCGGACTATGACATGACATTTTTGCGTGATACCGAAGAGTTCAAAACCTTGATAGAGAAATATGAGTCTTCGTTCAAGGCTAAAACTCCAAACAAGGTAACCGAAGAGGTGAAGAAAGAAGAAATCACCACCGAAATCCCGTTCACAAAAGAAAGCGGAGTCTGCAACGTAAAGTGCAAAATAAATGAGCTTCCTCTTTATTTTGTGTTTGACACAGGTGCATCCACTGTATCTCTTTCTATGGTTGAAGCAACTTTCATGATGAAGAACGGATACCTTAATAAAAAGGATGTCGTTGGAAGTCAGTATTTCCAAGATGCCAATGGCAATGTTTCGGAGGGCACGATTATCAACATCCGTCAAGTAGATTTCGGCGGACTGAAGTTAGAAAATGTGCGTGCTTCTGTAGTCCGCAACCAGAAAGCGCCTCTTCTTCTTGGACAATCGGTACTCGGTCGACTTGGCAAAATTGAAATTGACAACAATAATCGTATTCTTAAAATCACTCACCAAAAATAAAGCTGTGAGAGGAAATGACCTCCGGTTTTAATAAAATAATTAAGGTGTGTTGTATTACAATATTGGTTCTAATAGGAATCATCATTGTAACTCCCCTATCGCTCACCAAAGTAGCCAACCGGCCAAATCCTTACACGCTTAGCAGATCCCTGAAGAGCGAGATTAAGCAAGAGACAACCGGAATGACCACCGAAGACATACGTTCCTATAGTATAAAGAAAACAGCGAGTATTCTTTCTTTTTCTATAAACAACGATATTGCAAACGGCAACGCCAATTGCGTCGGATATGCACAGGTGTGCGCAAGCATTTGTAATTACGCATTCTCTTCTAATGGTATAAACGCATCGGCAAAACCGGTAGTAGGCTATGTAAACTGCTGCGGCATAAACCTGTGCAACACACTCAAATGGTGTATGCCCACCACACGCTCAAAGAATTTTGTTAAAGACCACGACTTTGTGGAGTTTCACATCGAAGGACAAACCGTATATGCCGATGCCAGCCTGTACGACATAATGTGGAAAGATTGTGAAACCACTACAATTAATTAAATACCGATATGAAAAAAACACACAAATGGTTATTAGCCATAATCGTATTCCTCGTTGTTACTCAATTAGGATTTTATTGGCATGCAACAACATCTCCCCAATGGGAGTACGCAAAACGCGCTTTAGCATGCAATAGCGCAAACTACGACATGCGCTATTGTATTGATTTGCCCGCCGGGTCACGCAAGGACTTTTCCAACACAACATGGAAACCAATGCCTTGCATAAATACCGCAAGCTCGCTCTACAACGACAAACACCGTGCAGGAAATTGCAATAAATTTATGGCGAACCCCGAAAAATGGGGGTTCCGTGAGGTAAGTGCCGATGAAGCAGTACCGGGGGATTTAATGTTGTTCCTACGCAAGGAAGACGGAGCGCGTCATGCTGGTGTCTACACAATGAACTCGCTTTTAGGTCCGTTGTGCGCCAATACCGTCGTTATGGACATGTTTGTGCATGCCCTTCCTATTAAACCTTTCCTGATTGTACACGCTGGAGGATTCTATAAAGTAAAATACTATCGATATCAACACTAAAAACAACACGTATGAAAGTTAAATTTATTATTAGTACATTACTGGCATTCTCAATTGCCGGTTTATTCAGTTGCACACCCAAAAACGACCAAAACCGCCAAAACGACCAACAAGATTTCGCGACAATAAACCTCAGCGATAATTCTTTTGAGGGATGGCAAAAGAACGAGTTCTTTGGATTGAACCTTGACAATGACAATCAAGTACCCGAGTTTCATAAAATTCTTGTATCGGGAAAATACAACTGGAACAATGTAAAAATAGAAGAATGGTTGGATGGATTTGGTTCTGACTTCGAAATGTCGGGAGGAACGATTTCTACTGCCATCATTTTCTGTGGTACAGCGCAAGATGCACAATCTATCTTTTATCGTATGGACAACGCATTCAATGAACGATATCAGAACCGCGAACCTCTTGTTCAAAATGAATGGATTCATTTAGAAGACAATCTCTACCTTATGACCCATTACAACTTTTTTACTTATAAAGGATATAGAATAGTGCTGACACTTGAACTTAAGTCACCCACCAAGAACGAGGAAAAAGCAACTGCCGGCATGGTAAGACTCGGTTTGGGCGCAATTGATTAATTCGTTAATCACCTATAAAAATAACACGCGCTATGATTGTGGATGCATTTTTTTTTCACATTTCCCTTGCCATTCGACAATTTAGCACACAATATAAGGTTTCTTCATATTCTGATTATATCTTGTATTTCAGACTAAGTTTGCAGCAAGGGGTGACCTTGGTGCTCAGTTTCACATACACCTTAGAGCCATGGGTGGCACACACCTTGCCGTTGAGCGGCAGATTGGCTCCTGCAAACGCGTTGAAGGTGAGGTGGTTGGTAAGGTTATATTCCCACTGCAGCCCCGACTTGAAGTAGGACTGGCTCCACACCGCCTTTTCGGGCAGGTTGGCGCCATTGGGACGCAGGTAGTACTTGGTCGACAGCATATCCACCACGCCCGAGAACTTCATGCGATCGTTGGGCTTGTAGTAGATGGAGTTATAGCGGCCGTTGATGCTCAGCCCCCACTGGTCGTTGAACTTGTGGGTGAGATAGATGCACGGGAATAATGGCCAGGGCGATGATGTGCCCAGCAGCAACACCGCCGACACGCCAAACTGCGTGGCTTGGGTGCGCTTGAGCGTAAACATGGCGTATATCACAGCGCCTGTGCGTTCATAGCCGTACTGCGAAAAATCGACAAACGGCATCGCCATCACCATGAGAGGCACCTTGCCCGCATGTCCGTTATACATCGCCATGATGTTCATGCCGTAGCGATGGTGGCGCGTGGGCATGTTAAGGTCGTACTCGGGCAACTCGGTGTCAAACCTCAGTCCAGTAGTCGAGAAATTATAGTAGGGAATCGCCGCCATCGCCAGCGTGTGGCTCTGGTCCTCGCCCAGTTTCTTGCGGAACAACCCGAGGTTTGCCGAAACCCTTGCGTTGAACTGGTTTTCTACCCTGCCCTGCGCAAGTTCGTCTTTGCCGTCCTTATCGCTCATTGTGCAATCACCATTGGCGAGTCCGTCGACACTCACGGTGAGTGACGGGCGTCCCACGGCAAATTCCTGCGCCACGGCATGATTAATGGTAAAAACCAATAGTACGCTTATAACACCCTGTGCAATTCTCTTCATCTCTCTTTACTTGATTTCTGTCACGGTCTCGATGGGAGTGTCGCGTGGTGAGATATCTTTATAAGCGCCTGCCCTGTCGCCGGCTGTGATGTTTATTGCACGGTTCACCTTGCGTGGACTGTCGGCAAGGCTATGCGAGAACAGCCACTCATAGGTCTTGGCGCAATAAAAGTAGCGTGCCGGCCCTGCATGGTTCATACCCGGTATCCACTCATAGCGCAGCAGCGATGCCTTGCCTGCGGCCTTGAGCGCCGAGACAACCTTTTGCGACTGTCCCACCTTCACGGCTTTGTCGGCAGTTCCGTGGATAATCCACAACGGCACATCGCCCAGTCCCGTGGGATTGCTCAGGGTGCAACCGCCGCACATGGCGAGGGCTGCCGCAACCTTATGGGGATATGTGCCCACGAAGTTCATAGTGCCGAAACCTCCCAGGCTCATTCCCACCACATACACACGGGTAGTATCCACGCGATGGTTGGCAACCACCCACTCGAGGATAGCGTTTACCTTCGAGGGCTTCCAGCCTCCTCCGGGATTCTGCGGCGCAATAACGAGGGCGTTGACCTTGCGCCCCTTCTCTATCGCATCGAGCACACCGTAACGGCGCGAACGGTTCATGTCGCTGCCGCACAGACTTGCTCCGTGCATGAAGATGATGACGGGAAACTTGGCATCGGGCTGCTCCTTGTATTCCTGCGGGGCATAAAGCCAGAAGTTATAGCCATCGGGCACCACACCGCGCATGGCAGCAATCTGTCCCGAAGCGGCATGCACCGCCACGGCAACAAGCGTAAAGGTTATTATCGCAAGTATCCTGTTCATAAATCACTTTATCGCAAAGCGGTAAATCTTGTTGCCGCGAGAGCCCACCACCGCATAGTTGTCCTTGACAATGGGCGACGACTCGAAGTTGGCAACGAGTTTCTCGGTAAACAGCACCGCGCCCTGCTTGCCATCGATGAGGTAAGCATTGCCCTGGCTGTCACCCGCCATTATATAGAGTTTGTTGTTCTCGTTGTAGAATGCCACGGGCGAACTCCATGCCCACGCCTTGAGGGGGATGGTATAGATGGTCGCGCCTGTCTTGCGGTCAAGGGCCATGAACTGCGCCGCACGGCTTGTACCGGGCTGGCATATATTGAGGAACATCATGCCCTCGCAGTCGCCGTGACCAAGCAGCGGAGTGCAATACAGTCCGCCGTCAAAGTGTTTCTCGCCTATCGAGAGTCGGTTGCACTCTATGTCGTGCTTCCACACGGGCTCGCCGGTGAGGCCGTTGAGTTTCACGAGATGACACAGGCCGGTCTCGCCCTGGCGGTCAACCTCACAGCCGGCATATACATAGGGCACACCGTCTTCAACCTCAAGCACAAGGCTCGCATCGATGTCGTCGCGGTTATCGTAGTGCCACACAGGCTTCATGGTGCACAGGTTGACACACAGGATGTCGCCGTGGTTGTCGCCCACATAACCGTAGTTGCGATACACGCACATGCTCGACTCTATACCCGCCGCAGCGCCGTCGCCCTTGATGGTGTAGCGCATGCATGAGTGCATCTTGAGTCCGCCGTTACCCTGGCGTGTGTACTTGTACAGCGTGCCGTTCTCGCCGGGCCAGAACAGGAAATCACCCACCACCACGGGCGATGAGTCATAGGCTCCCCACTTGCGGCCGGCCTTGCTGTCCTCGGGCCAGAAGTAGTTCACCTTGTGGGTAGTGAGGTCCACGGCCATGTGGCCGAAAGGACGATGCGCGGGAACGCCCTGTCCCACATAGAGGCTGCCGTTCATCGCCGGGTCGAGCGAGGTTGTACCCTTGATGGGATTACCTACATCGAGCGGTTGGCGCGATATCTTGCCGGTCTCGAAGTCAAGGAAATAAAGTTTACTGCACAGCGAACCCACGATAATCTCCTGCGACTTGAAGTCGGGGGTCAGCGCGGGCGACGTCTGCTTGAAGGCGTCGACCTGCTCTTGGGTCCACTCCACATAGAGGGGCTGACCGGTCCAACCCGTTCCTCCTCCCCACACACCCAACGCGGTGCGTGTCGTGTCCTCATATGTCTGGAACACCCAGTCCTCGACAATGCGCGACGGGGTGCCGGTAATCTTACCGCACGCGGGCATGTCGCGGCGTGTTCC
>DCGA01000170.1:20981-23192 GCA_002314465.1 bacterium UBA1790
CCCGCCACAGTATCGTAAGCACTCTCAACGGTGAGAGACAACTCTCCGGGAGCGACCGTATCCTTGGTTTCGACCGTATACACCACATCGGCGGCACTCGCCATTGCGGTATCGGGGAGTAACTCAAGCGGCAGGGCAACGCTGTCTTCGGCCACCTCGGTCGAGTCGTTGCCGCCCTGAGTCATGCCGGCACATCCGCCGGTAACGGCAGCCAAAGCGCCGCCTAAGGTCAGAAGCAATAGTAATTTTCTCATTTCCTGCTTTTTATCACTAATCTGCCGTCACCGGCAATGTCTAATTCGTTGTTGGGGAAATCATCTCGGCTCAACGCCGCGATTTCCCTTACCACTGCACCGCTTTTGTCGGGCAGCGGGCCTACATTAGGCTTTTGTATAAATCCGTGGATGCATCCATCCACCATTTCTCCTGTCGACAGCACCCTGAGCGCTACAAGCGGGGCATACCCCGTGAGTCCTGCCACACCCATTCCCGAGGGTGTGCAGAAGTTGCCAAGGCTATAGGCAATGAACCTGCCCTTATATACCTCCATGGCACGCACTACATGAGGGCCATGACCGTAGACCACATCGGCACCCCAGTCGATACAGTCGTGGGCAAACAGGCGCAGATGGCCGCGGTTCTCGCCCCACGCCCACTCGGTCTCGTCGGGCAAGTGGCGGGCGGCACTGCCCTCACAGCCGCCGTGGAATGCGACCACTACAACATCGCTTATGTTGCGCAGACTGTCTATCACGCCGTGCACCAGCGCCGTGTCAGTAAGGTGCTGCGTACCAAGGCTGTGGCCAAACTGGCACAGTCCCACCTTTACGCCTCGTACCTCCTTCACCACGCCGCGGCACAGTTCGTTGCCCGAGAAGGCTATTCCGGCATCCTTGAGTGTGCGCATGGTCGACTGGCGACCGGGCTCCGAGAAGTCAAACACATGGTTGTTGGCAATGCCCACAAAGTCAAATCCCGCATCCTTTAGCCTTGCCACAAGGTGCGTAGGCATCAGGAAGGAGAAACTCCCCTTGGCTCCGGGGGTCTTGCGCGGTGTACCCTCGTCGGCAAGCACGCCCTCAAGGTTTCCGCACGCAAGGTCGGCGGCATGCAGCAGACTGTCGGGGCCGGCAAAGATGTCACGCGCATCGTTAGGGGCAATGCGTGTACCGGGATAGGTAGTACCCAGCATTATGTCGCCCACCATCGCAAGCGTGATGGTATCGGGCGCCGCTACCGTGTCTTGACTGACTTCGGTAACAGAATTACCACCCTCACTATGGCTGCAAGCAACCATAGCAAGGGCAGTGATGAGTGTCAGTAATTTTTCTACCCAGGGCATTACAGCTCCAGGTCAATGTTGAACTGCTCGTGCCAGGGAAGGCCCGAGATTGCAACCTGCTCCAGGAATGGATCGGGGTCGAACTCCTCAACATTGTGAACACCGGGCTTAACCCACAGTCCCTTGAGGAACATCATGGCACCTGTCATGGCGGGAACACCGGTAGTGTAGCTTACTGCCTGCATGCCGGTCTCCTCATATGCCTTGTGGTGGTCGCAGTTGTTATAGATGTAGTAAGTGAGGGGCTGGCCGTCCTTGCCTATACCGCTAATGCGACAACCGATTGAGGTCTGGCCGGTATAGTTGGCACCGAGGTCCTGGGGATTGGGCAGCACTGCCTTGAGGAACTGCAGGGGCACGATTTCAACACCATTGTACATGATGGGATCGATGCGAGCCATACCAATGTCCTGGATAACGCGCAGGTGAGTGAGGTACTCCTGGCCGAATGTCATCCAGAAGCGTGCGCGCTTGATGGTGGGATAGTTGAGCACGAGCGACTCAAGTTCCTCGTGATACATCAGGTAACTGTCGCGGGGACCGATTTCGGGATAAGTGAGAGCCTTGTGAATCTCAAGCGCACCGGTCTGTACCCACTCGCCGTCTTGATAGTAGCGGCCCTTCTGGGTAATCTCGCGGATGTTGATTTCGGGGTTGAAGTTGGTGGCGAATGCCTTGCCGTGGTTACCGGCGTTGCAGTCCACGATATCGAGGTAGTGAATCTCCTTGAAGTGGTGCTTGGCAGCGCGTGCAGTGTACACGCCGCTCACGCCCGGGTCAAAACCGCAGCCCAGGATGGCGGTGAGGCCAGCCTTCTCAAAGCGCTCGCGGTAAGCCCACTGCCAACTGTACTCAAAGTGAGCCTCGTC
>DCGA01000101.1:0-7045 GCA_002314465.1 bacterium UBA1790
AATAGTGTTGCGGAATTAAGGATAACAACACAACAAAAATCGCTCAACCCAAATCATTTAACCTGGAACCTAACCTGCCCCTTGAGCGTCAGGTTGCCGAACAGATTTACAACGCTCTGCAAGGCCCTGTGGTGGGCGAGGTGCTCAAGCAACTCAACGAGAGCAACAGCGACACCTGGTGGCGCAGCAACATGGAGGGGCACAGCCTGAAGGTGGCCCGCGAACTGCTGCCCGACATCTACGACCTGTGCTACTCGGTCATGGACAAACTGGGTTACAAGGAGAAAGTGGATTTCTATATCACCGGCGATACTACAGTTAACGCGTTCTCGGTGGCTGCCGAGAAGGAAGGCGAAGCACACATTGTGAATATCAACTCGGGACTCTTCGACCTCATGACACAGGATGAGTTGCGCTTTGTGATAGGCCATGAACTGGGTCACCTCATCAACCGCGACACTGCCCTGGCTCGCCTCATCAACTTTGTGTTCCCGCACGAGGCTACCAATATCCCCATTATCCTGCAATACAAGATAAGACTGCACAGCCAACTTGCCGAACTCGTTGCCGACCGATACGGATATATTGCGACCGAGAACCTGGAGTCGTGCGTCACAGCATTCTTCAAGATGGCTTCGGGCCTTGACCTCGCCAAGATGAAGGTGAGCCTTGACGCTCTGCTCGAGGACAACAACCGCCGTCTCGACTACTTCCTTAACGACAAGGGTATGAGCCGCGCTACACACCCGGTGAATCCCATACGCGTGCAAGCGCTTAACCTCTTTGCTAACGCCAAGTCGCAGGAAGAACTCGACGAGGGCATGGACAAACTTATCTCTATCTTGCTGAAGGTGGGCGAAAGCGAGCAAGACGAGCATCTGGCAATGTTTATCGCCACTGCTGGCCTCATTGTTGCCAATAGCGACGGCAATATCGCCAAGGAAGAGGTGGACCAGATTATCGAAGCCCTGGCTTCGCGCAAGATATTCCCCATGAAGTTCCTCGAGGAAGTGAACAACGGCGATGTGGGTAAACTCTTCGGCCAGGCTGTTAGCAAACTCATGGAGATAAATCCCGGTATGCGCGTGGGTATGCTTAGTTACATGATCGACATAGTGATTGTTGACGGCAATATCACCAAGGAGGAAATTGAACTTATCAACCGTTTTGGCGCCGACATCGGCTTCTCTCCCATTGAGATAGCGAGCCTCATTGCTCAGTCTATCCAGCAGAAGTTTGTGCCTAACCTGGAGTCAATTTGCTGATTTTATTGTTTTAGACTAAAAGAACATAAAGACTATAAGGCTTCGCGTGGGGGGATACGGCCTCGCGCAGAACTCGCGGAACACGCAGATTTTATGTTTTTTAGGCAGAAGAACATAAGGGTTATTGTGGGTGATTTAAGAACATAAGAAATTATGCTTCGCGTGGGTGGATACTGCCTCTCGCAGAACTCGCGGAACTCGCAGTTTTTTTGACTTTTGTCCACGAATTAACACGAATTCTCACTAATTATAAGGCTTCGCGCTGGCGGTATTGCTGGCGCGGAGTTTTTTTGATGGGGATTTTGGACTGAAAGAAATTGATGGAGGTTCGCTTATCGCGGCACGGGCTACGCCCACTCACCGCTGCTCACTCCATCCAGCTCGCTTCGCTCGGGTATTCAAAATTAGGATAAATTTGGCTTCGCGCTGGTGTTTTTAGACAAAAGAACATAAGGGCTTTGCCTGATGATTTAAGAACAAACTGTTTTTTTTGGCTTCGCGCTGGTGGGTGCACTGGCGCGAGGTTGTTTTATAATATTTGTTGAAATGCGAGTAGAAATTTGGGGGATTCACAGTTTTTTTATTACCTTTGACGCAAACATCAATTTATAGCATTATGAAGAAGTTTGTTTTCGCACTCATCGCAATGCTCGCATGCGCCTCGATCGCATCGGCACAGGCAACATCACAGGTTGTAAAAATCAATAACGAGACCCAGCAAAAGGCCAACGTAGCCGCGCGCAATGCTAAACGCAGTGCCCAGAAAGCACAGGTGGACAATTCAAGCAAAACCAAGGCAAAGGTTAAGACCGGCAAAGTCGCGCAAGGCCCCAGCAAGAATCTCCAGAATGGTTCCAAACTCAAGCCTATCAAAACCAATATCACACCCCAAGACACCACAAAGAAAGGCGTGAAGATTGACCCCGACAGTTTCCTGGGCCGTGCTATGCACCTGCGCGACAGCATCAATGCAGCCAAGGCAGCGCAAGAGGCTGAGACTCAAACCGTAAAGACTGAGGCAGCCGAAACAAAATAATGAAAATATATGTAGCATCTTCATGGCGCAACGTCTACTATCCAGAGGTAGTGGAGCGCTTGCGTGCGGCCGGACACGACGTGTACGACTTCAGAAATCCGCCTAACGACGACCCCGCATTCAAGTGGAGCAACGTGGGCGAGGATTGGCTCAAATGGACACCGCAGCAATACCGCGACATGCTGCAGCACCCACTTGCCGTGAAACAATTCGGCAATGACATTGAGGCGATGCGCTCGTGCGACACCTGTGTGCTGGTGTTGCCCTGCGGCCGCTCGGCCCATACCGAGGCGGGCTGGTTTGCCGGTAAGGGAGCCAAAGTGGTTGCCTACATACCGCAACGCGAAGAGCCCGAATTGATGTACCGCCTCTTTGACGGTATCGCGACCACCCTTGACGAACTCTTAGAAATGCTTGCGTGAAATGGAAACAGGATATGTCGTAGGACTGGGCGAGGTACTCTTCGACTGCCTTCCCGAGGGCAGGAAACCGGGCGGCGCTCCCGCCAACTTTGCTTACCACGCCGCACAGTTCGGGCTTAACGGAATCGCCGTGTCGGCGATAGGCCGTGATGCCCTGGGTGCAGAAATCAAGCAGATACTGAGTGGTGTGCCATCGTTGCAGTCACACCTTGAAGAGGTAGACTACCCCACGGGAACCGTACAGGTAACCCTCGACAGCGAAGGCATACCGCAATACGAGATATGCACCGGCGTAGCCTATGACAATATACCATGGACCGAAAAGTTGGAAGAAATAGCACGCAACACCCGTGCAGTGTGCTGGGGCTCACTGGCACAACGCAATGCGGTGAGCCGCGACACCATAGTCCGCTTCCTCGACACCATGCCACAAGAGGGAACTTTGCGTGTATTTGACATCAACCTGCGCCAGCAGTGGTACACACGCGAGGTTATCAAGGACTCGTTGCAGCGATGCAACATACTAAAACTCAACGATGAGGAACTCCCCGTTCTCGTCGAGATGCTTGACATTGATGGCGATGACGCGGCACGGGCAATCATGACCCAATACAACATCGACACAGTGATTCTCACCATGGGAACACGCGGCTCGTGTGTCTATCACAATGACGGAGTGTCAATCATGCCCACGCCCAAAGTTGAAGTTGTGGACACGGTGGGCGCCGGCGACTCTTTTACCGGCGCACTGGTAGCATGCATGCTGCGTGGCGACAGCATTTCGCGTGCCCATACAGTGGCCGTGAAGGTATCGGCCTATGTGTGCACCCAGTCGGGAGCGATGCCCGAAATCCCTGCATTTTTGATAAAACAGCACTAAAATCACAAAATACAATCAAAATCTTGTGTAAAACACAAAAAAAACACATTTAGGTTGTAAAATATTGGGATTTATTTTCTAACTTTGCATTTATATTAAAATTTTACAATCTATGAAACAAGCATTATCACTTATTCTCATGCTTACGGCTTGCATCTCGATGTATGCCCAGCAGACTATGTGGGTGTGTGTGGGCGATGTAAAATACGCCTACCCCACTGCAGCAGTAGGTCAGATGCCATATAACAACGCGGCACTTACCGTGTTGGGTAAAACCTATGCGCTGAGCCAGATAGACAGCATCTGTGTGAATAACGAAGACTTTGACGACGACAATATCGTTGTTACCTACAACGGCAGCAAGGCCGAAGTGAAGGTGGCAGGTAACATTGCGTCGCACATCACCGCAACCGTGAAGGGCGCACATGTTGCAATATTGCAAGACGCTACCGTGGCAAGCGAGTACATCTACACACTGCAGGGTAGCACCACCAACGGTTCGTTCTACCAGAACGGCGACTACAAGATGACACTCTCGCTCAACGGCGTGTCAATCACCAACCCCGACAGCGCTGCAATCAACATACGCGACGGCAAGCGCATCTCCATCGAATTGATTGACGGCACAGTCAACAACCTCGTTGACGGCGCTAACGGCACCCAGAAGGGTTGCTTCGCCGTTAAGGGCCATAGCGAATTCAAGGGCGGCGGTACACTCAATATCACAGGTAACTCGAGCCACGCATTCTGGGGCAAGGAATATGTAGAACTCAAGAAGTCAACAGGAACCATCAACATCCTCGGTGCAAAGGGCGACGGCTTCAACATCAACCAGTACTTCACAATGAAGGGCGGTAACGTGACCGTGAATGGCGTGGGCGACGATGCACTGCAAGTGAGCCTAGAGACCAACGATGACGGCACAGCAGTAGACGTAGCCGAGAACACCGGCGACGTGACCGTGAGCGGCGGTACAGTGAACTTCACTACCACAGGCAATGCCGCCAAGGGCTTCAAGGTGGCTTCTAACTACGTCATGAGCGGCGGTACTGTAACCATCACCCAAACCGGTTCGATTACCGTGGAAGATGAAGACATGAGCTATGTAACAGCCGTGAAGGCCGACAAGGACATCAATATCACCGGCGGTACAATCACCATCAACAACACTGCCGACGGCGGTAAGGGTCTGAGTGCCGACGGAGCCATCAACATCGACGAAAGTTCGGCAACCACCACCATCGACATCACAGCCGACGGTAAGGGCGGCATAGCCGAGAACGCAGGCGGTGGCAGCAGTGAGCCCGCCAAGAGTTACAAGGTATATGTGTCTAAGCCCACATCGGGAGGTGGCGGTTGGGGCGGTACTACTGCATGGAGCAACCTGTACCTCTACGACTCAAGCGGCACACGCGTGGCTACCCTCACCTCAACCGTAACCAAGACTTCGGGCTACAGCACAGTTACATTCTACTACTACGACTTCAAGACTGCCGACGGCGGCACATACTACTTTGCGAGCGACAACTACACAAGCCGCGGCAGCACTTATACCATCAAGTCATCGACATTCACCGCACCCACATCGGGCAGCGATGTATACTACTCAATCTCGAGCAGTTACACTAGCAGCGGCACTACCCGTACCTACTCGCTGAGCAACGTCACCTCGTCTTACGGCGGCACCAGCGACACCAGCGAAGATAATGGAACAGGGTACAACGCATCGGGTATCAAGGCCGACGGTAACATCACCATAGGCGGCGGTAATATCATGGTGAAGAACAAGGGCGAGATGAGTAAGAGTATCAAGAGTAAGGCCGACGTTGTTGTTAACGACGGTGACCTTACCCTCACTCCCAGCGGTGCAATGAAGGTGATAAACAGCGATGCATCTTACAGCACCGGTATCAAGTCGAACAACTTCGTCCAGAACGGCGGTACAGTAACCATCAACGCATCGGGCGCAGCAGGCAAGGGTGTCAGTGCCAATGCCGACATCACTACCAACGGCGGTGTGATGACCATTACCAACACCGGAGCCGGCCAAACAGGCACCAACAGCGCATCGTACACAGCCAAGGCACTCAAGGCCGACGGCAACATGGCACTCAACGGCGGTAACATCACCCTCAAGGCTACAGGTACCGGCGGCAAGGGCATCAAGGTTAACGGCGAGTATACACAAGGCAAACAAGACGGCAGCGGTCCCACCCTTTACATCTCTACCTCGGGTAGCCAGTTGAGCACAGGCTCAAGCGGCGGCGGCGGATTCCCCGGTGGAGGTCCTGGCGGCGGCTCAAGCGGCTCGTCATGCAAGGCTATCAAGTCGATGGGTACAGTACGCGTATACGGCGGTACCTCAGAGATATACACCACATCAGAAGGCGCCGAGGGCCTTGAGTCGAAGGTTGCCATCTACATTGAGGGCGGCAAGCACTATTTCAAGTGCTACGACGACTGTATCAACTCGGCCGGCAATATCTACTTCAACGGCGGTCTTACAGTGTGCTACGGATATGGCAACGATGCGGTAGACTCTAATGCAGGCCGCACCGGTGCAATCACCATTGGCAACGGTACAGTATTTGCTTACACCACCAAGGGTTCACCCGAGGAAGGTCTTGACTGCGACAACAACAGCTACATCCAGATTACCGGCAGCGGTACAGCAATCAGCGCCGGCGGTACACAGGGTGGTGGCTCGTCAAGTACAATCAGCAACGCTTCGCAGGGTTACAACCTGTATACCAGCAGCATCAGCTACCAGACAGGTCGCTATTACACCCTGGCCGATGCAAGCGGCAAGAACCTCATCACTTATAGCTTCGAGGGCAATGTGAGCAGCACACTCGCACTCTTCACTGCACCCGGCATGACCAAGAACACCACATGCACAGTGAAGTACAGCACCACTGCTCCCACCGATGCCACAACAGCCTACCACGGAGTATACCTGGGAAGCTCGGCAACCGGCACAACAAGTGTAGTGAGCATCACTGCCAAGTGACGAAACTGCTTGCAGGATTAAATTCAGAATAATATATGGCTTCGCGCTGGCGGTATCGCTGGCGCGAAGTTTTTTTTGACTAAAAAGACAAAAGGAACTATAAGGCTTCGCGATGGGGGACACGGCCTCTCGCAGAACTCGCGGAACTCGCAGATTTTGTTTTTTTTGACAGACCCGAGCGAAGCGAGCCGGATGGAGCGAGCCTCCATCAACAACATAAGGGCTTTGCCTGATGTTTTAAGAACATAAGGAATTTAGGCTTCGCGCATGGGGATTTTCCTCACACAGATCTCACGGATCTCTCGGATATTATGATTTTTAGATAGAAGAAGATAAAGAATATTGGTTCTATGCTTCCTATATGGCATATGTAGCCTATATGGCTTATAAAACTAATCTTTTTATATGGCTTCGCGATGGGGGACACGGCCT
>DCGA01000101.1:7062-8953 GCA_002314465.1 bacterium UBA1790
AGAACTCGCGGAACTCGCAGATTTTATTTTTTTGACAGACCCGAGCGAAGCGAGCCGGATGGAGCGAGCCTCCATCAACAACATAAAGGCTGTTGAGGATGTTTTAAGAACATAAGAAATATAGGCTTCGCGATAAGATTATGGGGCGATATTTTTGAGGGGGCAAAGAATACATGACAGGGTGTATAGGGGGGAGTGTGTTTTCGCTCCTGATATTTGTAGTAAACAGAAAAAGATTGTAACTTTGCATTTTAAATTTTAAAACCAATACACTTTATTAATATATGAAAAAGATTTTTATTGTATTATTCCTTGCCCTGATTGCTTCCAAAGCATGGGCTGCCGTGGGCGATTATATCCAGGTGGATAACCTCAAGTACAAGATTCTTACGGAGGCAACCTCCAGTACAGCCGGAACATTATCGGTTTACGGCTTGAGCGACACAGGTAAAGCGAAGACATCTCTTGCGCTTAACGTTCCCTATGTGGTGAGCTACAACAACAAGGTTTATCATGTAAAGGAAATTGTAGGCTCATCGTTTGTCAACAATAGCGCTATCACTTCGTTGTATTTAAGATATGGCATCGAATCGATAGGATCGGCCGCATTCAACAATTGCACCAATCTCGCGACCGTGCATCTGCCCAGTACGGTAACAAGCGTTGGTGCCAGTGCATTTGACTACTGCAGCAAACTTTTAATCGTAGACTTCTGTACAATGGCCGGCAATGTGACCTGTGGAAGCAAAGCCTTCCCCAGCAACAGTTCATCAATACTCTATTGCCCCAAAGGCGCCGACAAAGCAGCCATAAAGAAAACCACCCTGGGTTCTTTCTTCTCCACCGTTAGTTTAGCATCGAGTGCCTGCGACATCACTTTGTCTAATGGCGCCCAACTTGCTGTAACCAAAGTCCCCGCAACAGGCAACCGCGAGTGTGCAATAATAGGATACACGAAAGCGAATGACGGTTTGTTCAAGCCCAGCTCCAATTTCACGCTTACCAACTATGGCATGTCGTTCTCTATCAAGAGCATTGCCACTAATGCATTCTATGGAAACAGCGAGCTTGTAGAAGTAGATTTCTCTAATCTGCAGAATATAGATACTATCAAGGGAGAAACCTTTGTGGCTTGCACCAACCTTACCAAAGCCACGCTATCAAGTCCTACCATCAATTCACTGGTTTTCCAAAACACACCGAAACTGGAGACCATCGTATATGGCTACGGAGTAAAAACCGTAGGAACTGTTATAAAGGATTGTGAATCACTCAAGACTATTGAGTTTTCTCAAACTGTTGATAACATATCTAACTGTTTCTTTGATAACTGCCCGGCAGTGACCCAGATTAAGGTGGCAAGCAATAGCCCGTATTTCTACAACTATTCAAAAAGCGGCACCTCGGCCATGTACAAGACCGAAGGAAAGCAACTTTTCAAGGTGGTTCCTACCGCAGAAACCATTGAGTGGGATCCTTCGTGCTTATCGATAGCACATCAAGCCTTTGCCAATGGTAATATCAAAGAAATTCTTATCCCCTATGGTGTGAAAGAAATAGGATATTCTGCTATATCTAAATGTTCTAAACTCACCACACTGCTCATTCCCAGTTCATCGACCTTAATTAGCAGCAATGCGTTTTTCCAACTGTCGGGACTTCAGAACCTGTACTATAATTTTGAGAAACCTTTAATGGCGCAAGGTTCGACAGGCTGTTGGGAGGAAGTCAACAATAAAAACCTGTACCTCCCCTACGGCAAACCCAGTTATTACAAAGGTCTGTACGGGTCGTGGTGGAGCGAATTTGACAGCTACAACTCAAACGGCATGGTGGCATACGACTATCATGAGGTGGCCGGTGCCAACAACAATTACTACTACACCATCAC
>DCGA01000009.1:0-2633 GCA_002314465.1 bacterium UBA1790
GGCGTTTTCGGTAACGACTACGACACCCCCGACGGTACAGGCGTGCGCGACTACATCCACGTTGTTGACCTTGCCAAGGGTCACGTTGCCGCTCTTCAGGCTATTGAGCGTAGCTGTGGTCTTGCAGTATATAACCTGGGTACCGGCCACGGTTACTCGGTACTCGACGTTGTCAACGCATTTGAGAAGGCCAATGACCTCAAGGTGCCCTATGCCATCAAGCCCCGCCGCCCGGGCGACATCGCCACTTGCTATTGCAATCCCGCCAAGGCCAAGGCCGAACTCGGTTGGGAGGCTCAGTACGGCATTGAGGACATGTGCCGCGACAGTTGGAACTTCCAGAAGAACAACCCCAAGGGCTACGAAGCCTAACCCCTATAAACAGAAGAACAATCTAACTCTAAGTTCATTATGAGAAAGTTTGAAGACCTCGAGATTGCAGTTGCAGGCACCGGTTATGTGGGCCTTAGCATTGCTACACTCCTTGCGCAGCACCACAAGGTTACTGCCGTGGATGTTATTCCCGAGAAGGTTGAGAAAATCAACAAGCGCATTTCGCCCATTCAGGACGAATATATAGAGAAATACTTTGCCGAGAAGAAACTGAATCTCACTGCCACTCTCGACGGCGCAGCGGCCTACCGCGACGCCGACATCGTGGTCATTGCAGCTCCCACCAACTACGACCCGGTAAAGAACTTTTTCGACACCCACCACATCGAGGACGTCATAGACCTCGTGCTCAGTGTCAACCCCGAGGCCGTGATGGTAATCAAGAGCACCATCCCCGTGGGCTACTGCCGTTCGCTCTACGTGAAGTATGCCCAGCGAGTTCAGGCTATCGGTCCCGATGCTAAGTTCCGTCTGCTTTTCTCGCCCGAGTTCTTGCGCGAAAGCAAGGCGCTATATGACAACTTGTATCCCTCGCGCATCATCGTGGGTTATCCCAAGGTGCTTAATTCTCCCGAATTTGCCGAGGAGGACGAGGCCATCCGCAGGTATGCCGGCAACCACATGGCCGATGCGGCAAAGACCTTTGCACGCCTTCTTCAGGAAGGTGCTCTCAAGCCTGATATCGACACCTTGTACATGGGTATGAAGGAGGCCGAGGCTGTGAAACTCTTTGCCAACACCTATCTGGCACTGCGCGTGAGCTATATTAACGAACTCGACACCTATGCCGAGGTAAAGGGTCTCGACAGCGCTGCGATTATCCAGGGCATTGGCCTTGACCCGCGCATCGGTACACACTATAACAACCCCAGTTTCGGCTATGGCGGATACTGTCTGCCCAAGGATACCAAGCAGTTGCTTGCCAACTATCAGGATGTCCCCCAGAACATGATGACTGCCATCGTCGAGAGTAACCGCACTCGCAAGGACTTCATTGCTGACCAGGTACTTAAGATGGCCGGTTGGTACGACTATAGCAGCCAGAACCAGTTTGACGGCAGCCGCGATACAGTCACCATCGGCGTATATCGCCTTACGATGAAGAGCAACAGCGACAACTTCCGCCAGAGTTCTATTCAGGGCGTGATGAAGCGCATCAAGGCAAAGGGTGCTCAGGTCATCATTTATGAGCCTACGCTCGAGGACGGCTCTACATTCTTCGGCAGCCTTGTTGTCAACGACCTTGCACGCTTCAAGGAGATGTCACAGGCTATCATTGCCAACCGTTACGACTCGTGTCTCGACGACGTCAAGGATAAGGTATACACCCGCGACCTCTTCCGCCGCGACTGACGGGTTGACACCGCAAAGTGTAAAATACAAGGCAGCAGGGCATAACGCCATGTTGCCTTTTTGTTTTCGTCTCACGCGGTAGTCAGTGGTTTGTGACTACAAAAAAGCACGTAATGTTTTGATAATTCAAGAATTATTCGTACCTTTGCATCGCTTTTTAACAAAAACCCGTGTGATGGGAAATTAAGGAGCTATTTATTCACTTAATTTTGAGTAACACAACTATTTAAAAATGAAGACATTTGTATTAAATGCAGAGCCCAGAACTGACCTGGGTAAGAAGGCCGCTAAGGCTCTTCGCAAAGAGAACAAGATTCCTGTAGTGCTTAACGGTGGTGCTCTCGTTGAACTCGACGAGAACGGTAACTACGCTGGCACACTCAACGCTGGTGAGAAGGTCGTAAAGATTGAGAACGGTCGCGGTATCATCGCTACCGACCTCGTTGTAACTTTCGACGCTATCCGCAAGCTCATCTACACTCCCGACATCCACGTTGTTGAACTGAATGTTGCTGGTGTACAGAAGATGGCTGTTGTTAAGGATATCCAGTTCCACCCCGTAAACGACAGCATTCTCCACATCGACCTGCTCCAGGTTTATGAGGATAAGGACGTTGTTGTTGAGGTACCCGTTCATCTGGAAGGCCACGCTGTCGGTGTTAAGGCTGGTGGTAAGCTCTTCCTCGGTATGAAGAAGGTTAAGGTTAAGGGTCTCTACAAGAACATTCCTCAGACTCTCACTGTTAACGTTAGCGATGTAAACATCGGTCAGGCTGTTAAGGTTCGCGACCTCTCATTCGACGGTTTCGAACTCGCAAGCGCAAAGGATCTCGTGATCTGTGGCGTTCGTGCTACCCGCGCTTCTGCTGCTGCCGCTGCTGCTACCG
>DCGA01000009.1:2664-8579 GCA_002314465.1 bacterium UBA1790
CTGGACTGGGTAACATTGGTGCTGAGTACCAAGGGACCCGACACAACATAGGCTTTACGATATTGGATGCCCTTGCTGCGGCATCCAATGTTGTTTTTACCACCGAGCGTTACGGAGCGGTGGCTCGCCTGCGTGTCAAGAATGCACAGTTGGTGCTCCTCAAGCCCTCTACCTACATGAACCTGAGCGGCGAGGCTGTACGATACTGGAAAAACAAGGAGAATGTCGAACTTGAGAACATCCTCGTGGTGGTCGACGACATCGCTCTGCCTTTCGGTGCCATCAGGCTCCGCGGCAAGGGTGCCGATGGCGGTCACAATGGGCTCAAGAACATCAATAACCTGTTGCAGACCCAGAACTATGCACGCCTTCGCTTTGGCGTGGGAAGCGACTTCCCCCCGGGTGGTCAGGTCGACTATGTGCTGGGACATCCTTCGGCCGAGGACAAGGCTATCTTGCCCGAACGTGCCGCTCTGGCTTGCGACGCCATCAAGGCATTCTGCCTTTCGGGTCTCGCTTTTGCGATGAACCATTACAACCAGAATGCTGCGCCTAAGCCCAAGAAAGAGGCTCCTAAGGCCGAAGAGAAAGCCGAGGGCAAGCCTTCGCTTCAGCAACTCGCAGCACAGGCTGCCGGTCCTGCCGAGAGTGAGGAGAAGAAAGAAGAGCCTGTGGGACTGCTGCAGCGTCTCATCAACAAATACAGTAAGAAGTAACCTGTTATGAACGAAGTGAGAATAGACAAGTGGCTGTGGGCTACACGCATCTTCAAGACCCGCACCATCGCCACCGATGCCTGCAAACTGGGACGTGTCACCATGGGCGGAACCAATGTGAAGCCCTCGCGCCTCATCAAGGTGGGTGACATCATCGCTGTGCGCAAGCCGCCGGTAACCTACACGTTTGAGGTGCTGGGTGTATTGCAAAACCGCGTGGGCGCAAAGCTTGTCCCCAACTATCTCAAGAATATTACCACTCGCGACCAGCTCGAACTGCTCGAGATGGTCAAGATCGACGGTTTCGTTAACCGACAAAAGGGTATGGGTCGTCCCACCAAGAAGGATGGCCGTGAAATCGCATCGTTCACCGACGAGGCTATCTTCGGCTTTGACGACGCTTTCGACTGGGGCGACGACGACAACCCGTTGTGGACTGCCGAGGAAGATGCGGCTCTCAACGAGAAACTCAACAAGTAACACGCTACGGCAAGATACAGCAAGGGGACGATGGATTCCATCGTCCCCTTGTTTTGTACTATCAGCGGCGGCAGAAGTCGGTGAAGTTGCAGTAAGTGCATGCTTTCTTCTCCGTCGGAGCCTGTGTGATTGAGTCGGTCCACAGTTTGCTTATGAAGAATGCAAGTTGCTGGCCGAATTCACCGATGAGTTTATCATCGTAAAACCTGTCAACTTCGATTTCCACTTGTGTCTTTTTTGTGGATCTACCTCTGCCTTCGCTAAGGAAAGCACCGCTGTCTTTCATATCACTCAACTTATAAATAATGGGAGCGATTTTCTCGATGCCCATCTTTTTTAGTTTGTCTCCGTTGGTCTGCATGTAGGCCATAGCATAGATGAGCAACTGCAAGATTGCCTCTGGAGGTTCCTGCGTGTCGGGGTTAAAGAAGTCTTCCACTTTACTATAAGAAGTCTTGTCTTCGCCCGTTTTGTAGTCGATGATGCGCAGTTGGCTGCCTATGCGGTCTATGCGGTCGGCCTTAAAGGTGAAGTTTATTGTCACGTCATCGGTGAGACGGAGCTTCAGTTTGTGCGTTTCCTCACATTCAATAACCTCAAGATAGCCGTCGCCTATCTTCTCCTTGTCATAGTCTAACGCGCGCACAACAAACGTCCTCATCGTTTCAAACAAGATGAATGCCTGTCCCGATAGCGGGTCGTCGAGGTGGTCGGCGGTTTTGTAGTTGAACGTGCGGTTGATGTTACGAGTGAGCAACTTGTCAAGCCCGTTTTTCTTGAACCGCTCAATGTCCTCTTTGTTGAACATGGTTTTACGGTTGCCGTCGGCATCAGGTGCGGGATAGTAGAACTCCTGCAGCGTGTCGTGGACGATGGTACCAAACTGGCTCGCGTCCATGAAGTCGCTTGCCTGGTTGTCGTCGCTCAGTCCGCGCAAATGGTGGAAGTAGAACTTGAGCGGGCACTTGAGGAATTCCTTGATTGACGACGCCGAGAGGCAGGGTACGGGGTTTACGGGATCGTTAACGTCTCCTTCGGTATACTTCTTCTTGATGTCGGCTTTTAATTTATCGTTGTTGATGATGATTTCCAGTTCCTTGGTAGTTGTAATGTTGGCAGTGCGTATTACGCGCTCCACGTTTGCGCCAAATACCTTGTGCAGCTGCTCAATGAAGCGCGATGGCTCGTTGACGTTGCTCGAGTCGCAATACAGTGTCACCTTACTTGCACGGCTGATGAGGCGATAGAGTCGATACATCTGTTCTGCATCGTTCTTCTCAACTGTAGGCATGTTGAATGCTGCCCTGAAGCGGTTGGGGATAAGTGACTGCGTATTGGCCTTGGGGGGCAGCGAGCCCTCGTTGGCCGACAAGATACGCAGGTCGTTAAAGTCCATGCAGCGTGTCTCGAGCAAGCCCATTACCTGGATTCCCACGCCCGATTTGCCATCGAAGGGCACCAGTGCGCTTGCTGTGGCGCGGTCTATGAGGTGGAAAATCGTATCGTCGTTAACCGGAAGCCCCACATTGTCTATGGCGATGCGCAGTTGGTTGAGCGCACCCACATAGAGCTGGATGAACGCGCGTTGCAGCGATAATGTGCCATTGTGGTTATCTTCGTCGACGTGCTCTGTCTCCGATACACGGCCGTCAAGGTCCATACAGAATGCCTCCAGGCGGTTGATGAATGCCTTTACTTCGTCGGTGCTATTCATGCTGGTGTGCAGCGTGGTGAACAGCGGCTCGAGTGGCGTGCCGTTGAACCTCGCAGCGGGGATGTTAAACTCGCGCTGTTCCTCAATGCTGTTGTTGATGCCGAGCACGGTTTCGGTATAGGACATCTTGATGATGGGGTGTGACAGAATGTTGCGCACATCCTCGCGGTAGAACATCCACTCTTTGGTGGTATTGTTGAATGTCGCGTGGCGGTGGGCTATGGTTACCAGATGGATGAGTGTGGCAATGTTGCTTCGCCTGAGTGAATAACCCATCGTAATGTTGATGGCGCTCTCCTTTTTGTCCTTCTTGGAGGTGCCTGAAGTCCCTTGGGTGTATTTGTCTATGAGTGCATCGGGTATTGAGTTGAGCAGTGGCTCCAGCACCACTTCATCGGGCAGGACAATCGCTGTTTCGGGCGAAACCTCGTCAATACCCTCAAATGCACATTTTGCCATGCCTACAACCGAGGGAACATAGTTTACGGTCACGCTGGGGAAACCATCAATCTTATCTATTGCCACGGGCGACTTAAACGTCTTGGCAAGTTCGTCTATCACCGCTTTTGCAGGGTTTATGTCGTTATCAAGCGCTGGTGAAGCATTGTCCCACCAGAAGTCTGCTATCTGCTTCTTCTGTAGGCTCTTGAAGATAGAGATCTCGCTCTCGGAGAGCATGTCGTGGCCCACCATGACTATGCGGCTAAATCCCAGTTCCTCGGGCTCAATGCCTTTAAGTTTGTCCACGGCATTGCGGTAGAGTTTGCCCTGTGTGGTAAATCCTTTTTCCTCAAGCAGTTGTCCGTATTTTTCGTAGATATAGGCAAGCTGGCTCCACAGCGTCAGGTATTTTCCCTGTACGCTGTCGGGGTCGCTGTTTTTAAACAAATGCTCGTTCTCCTTGGAGGTTGGGGTAAAGTCCAACCCGAAAATGTTGCGCAGACTTTCCTGAAGTTCCGGGTTATCTTTGAGGTAGTCGGTTGCAATATCCCTTAGGTCGTTCAGATTAGTGTAAAGCGCCTTTGCGTTTACAAGATTCATGTCCACATCGTTGAAATCGCGGACTAAGATTTGTCCCCAGTGGGCAAACTTGTCGAACGGACCTGCTTGTTCGCCCATCGATTGGCAGTAGGCTGCATAGGCAATAAACAATGTCTCGGTGGGTGATGCGATAATGGGGTTGCTATCGCGCATGATGTGGTCGACGAGGTCATTCATCGACATCAGTCGTGGCATTAATGCGTTGCCCTTTAGTTCTTTACCCAAGTAACGTTCAAGTTGTTGTGCACTGCGGCGGTTGGGAAGCACAAAGGCTATGTCGGCGAGCGACTTGCACATCTCGTCGTTGCTGGCGTAGTATTGTGCCACTTGCTGCAGGAATGGGAGTGTGTTCATTTTATTATTGTTTAGAGTTAAAGTTTCCTTATTAAAAGTGATGTTGCTTAATGCTGTTATCTCTTAATGAGAATGGTGGTGCGCACTGCCATGTCAAAGAGGATGATGCGTGCATTACCGTTGCCTTGGATTTCCTGTTCGGCACGGGTAAACTCGTTGAGCATGCGTTCCACGTTGTTCTCGTTGATGAACGGTGCAAACTTAATACTGAACTGTTCTTCCTCGCGCGTCATGTAGTTGAGGCCGGGGGTATGCAGGTTAGAGACGAAGTTCTCACGCACCTGGCGTGCGGCATAGGTGAGGAAACGGCGCGATTTCTCGCGTTTCATCTCGGCAATAACATCACTCCATGCCTTGAGTTTCACGAGGTCGCGCATGTAGGCAAGGCGCATCAGTTCCACAAATCTCTCATGGAACTCGTGGTTTTCGTTGTCGGTTTGGAGCATGCGCACTGCCTGCGACACATTGCCGTCGGCGCTGGCTGCCATGGCCATGGCTTGCTGCTGGTCAATGCCGTAGGTCGACATCAGGTATGCGGCAATCTCGCCCAGGGGTACACGCATGAGTTCAATGCGTTGCGTGCGAGAGAATATGGTGGGTAATATAGCCTTGGCGTTGTCGCTCACAAATATGAACTTGCAGTCATCGTAAGGTTCTTCTATGAGTTTGAGCAACTTGTTGGCGCAGTCTTCGCGCATCTTCTCGGGCAGCCACATGATGTGCACTTTGTACTTTGCGGTAAATGCGCTCATGCTCATCTTGCGCATTATGTTGTCGCTCTCCTTAATGTAAATGTTGGGCTGCTGGTTTTCGATCTTAAGGGTGGCGAGCCAGGTTTGGAAGTCTTCTACGATGGGGTTTTCGTCAAGGTAATCTTTCCACTCGGGGATGAAGTCGTCACACACGCTCTCTTCGTGCTTCTTGTGGTAGGGGAACGAGTAGAACGTGTCGGTGTGGTTGAGCGATGCGTGTTGGCGGCACGACGGGCACACTCCGCATGGCTCTCCGCCGGTGCGGTTGGTGCAATGCAGGTACTGTGCCATAGCACGTGCCAGGGCCAGTTTGGGTGTCCCGACATCTCCGTGCAGGAGCAATGCGTGGGGCAGGCGGTCGTTGTCGATGAGCTGACGCACACGGTTCACTGCCTGCTGGTTGCCAAGTATATCGCTGAACTTCATAATAGAATGTGTTTAGACTTCAAAGATACGGTTTTTTCCTCACATTTACAACCTTGTGCGTGTAAAAAGATTAGCACGAAATTATTATCCCATATTATTGGAGTTCTGTGAGTACTCCGAGTCCTCAGAATTATTACAATATGGTAATGCACACGGGCATACCCACTGCGATGTCGTTTTCTTGCATATGGACAAGCGTACCGTCACTGTTGATGCGGTACAGTTCTATGACATTGCTGTCGCGGCAGGCACACATAAGAAGCGTACCACACGGTGTGATGGCAAAGTTGCGTGGGTGCTTGCCTGTGGGGTAAAACGCTGTGCGGGTGAGTGTTCCGTCTACGTTTATGCCGAAAAGCGCGATTCCGTTGTTCACAACCCTCACGCTGGCATACAGCCACTTGCCCGAGGGGTGTATATGGATATCGGCGG
>DCGA01000009.1:8603-9481 GCA_002314465.1 bacterium UBA1790
GCGCACGAGTGTCTCGCCTTTTATGGCAAATGCCATGACCTCATTGCTAAGTTCGGTTATTAAATAAAGGTATTTGCCGCTTGCGTCCCAAGTGAGGTGACGCGGACCGCTTTCGGCCTCGGTGTGCATGGTGTGGAGTAGGGCGAGTGTGCCGTCGGCGTTAATCCTGAGCAGATAGATGCAGTCGCCGCCCAGGTTGCTTGCCGCCATGAGCGTACCACAGGGTGCAACAGCCATGTTGTGAAGGTGTGCTGCGAGTTGGCGTGGCGTCGTTCCGTGTTCGTCAAAGCATAGTTCTTGGGCTACATTGCCCAGTGTCCCGTCGGCGTGTGTCTCTACTACTGTGATCGACCCGCCGCTGTAATTGGCACTGTACACCATGCCGTCCTTTGCCACGAGGTGGCACGGATCGTCGGGACATTTCACTGTCGATGTTAATCGCAGCGAGTCGCCCTCGATGGCGATGGAGTGAAGCCAAGAATCGCTGCCACATTCACTCAGCGTGAAAGCGTTGTGGCCCTCTGCTGCCACATACGACGGGTTCTTTACCTCGGCGCATCCCAGGCATGTAGCCTTGAGGGTAGCAAGGTCAATGTCATATAAATAAACGCCCTTGCTCGACGATTGAGCCAGGGCGATATCTGTATAAGTTCCTACAAGAAAACGCATGGTATGTTCCTTGTTGACGTGTTAATCTAAGTTGAAGTTCTTGCGGCGGAACACAAAGTTATGTCCCAGGTACTTGTCGAGCACCACGGGATTAACAGCGAGTTCCTCGGGTACACCCTGGAATAGGATTTTACCCTCAAAGAGTAGGTAGGCACGGTCGGTAATCGACAGTGTCTCGGGAGCATTGTGGTCGGTAATGAGGATGCCTA
>DCGA01000018.1 GCA_002314465.1 bacterium UBA1790
CTGGGGAAGTGGCCGGTAAAGAAAGGCTCGTTGCCCGAAACATTCTTAACACCTACGATGTAGTTATCGCCCATCTCAATCACCTTGTCTACCATCAGGAAGGGGAAGCGGTGGGGGAGAAGGGTGCGTATCTTGTTTACATCCATCAAGGGTGCTACGTTGGGGTCATATACGGGGCACTGCACGTTCTGCGAACGGAGTTCCTTACGTATCTGCTTCGACAGCTTGGTGTTGATAGAGTGACCGGGACGTGTAGCGATGATGCGGCCCTTTACGGGACGGCCTATCAGTGCGAGGTCGCCTATGAGGTCGAGCAACTTGTGGCGTGCAGGCTCGTTGTGGAACGCAAGGGGCTTCTTGTTGAGGTAACCCAGTTCCTCCACGTTCATGTGCTCTACCTTCATGAGGTCGGCGAGCTTGTCGAGTTCTTCCTGCTTCATGGGGGTGTCGTGGATAACGATGGCGTTGTCCAGGTCACCGCCTTTGATGAGGTTGAGTTCTACCAGAGGCACGATTTCGCGTACGAACACGAAAGTGCGGCAGCCGGCTATCTCGCTCTTGAAGTTGTCCATCGAGTCGAGCGATGCAAACTGGTTGTTGAGCACGGGTGAGTTGAACTCAATCATTGTATCAACCGAGAACTCGTCGTCGGGAAGCATGATGAGTGAAGAACCTGTCTCGGGATCAACGACCTTGGTGCGCTGCTTCACTACGTAGTATTCCTTTTCGGCTTCCTGCTCGGCATAGCCCACTTCTTCTATCTTGTTCACATACTGGATGGCGCTGCCGTCGAGGATGGGGAGCTCGGGAGCGTTTACCTCAACGAGGCAGTTGTCGATACCTGCTGCATAGAGTGCTGCAAGGGCGTGCTCAATGGTGCTCACGCGGGCTTCCTTGTTGCCGCGGGCTGCGATAACGGTGCCGCGGGTGGTCTCGATAACGTTTTCGGCTACAGCCTCAATGGTGGGCTCGCCTTCCATGTCTGTTCTCTTGAATACATAACCTGTATTCACCTCGGCGGGCTTGAATGTTGCATCGATATGGAGGCCTGTATGCAGACCTTTTCCGCTCAGGGTGAATTCACTGTTTAATGTACGTTGTTTCATCGTGTTGTCTTAAATATGTTTTATTGTTCTTTGTTTTCGGTTAGTTTGGCAACCTCTTTCTTGAGTGTGCGCAGGTCGTTGCTCATGTCGCCCAGGCGCTTCATGTATACTACCTGGCGGGCAAAGTCAAGCGCAGGTACTACGGGCGAACCCATCAGGCGTTGGTTGCTGCCCACGCTGTTGGGAACACCGCTCTGGGCACCTATGCCGTTATTGTCGCCCACGGTGATGTGGCCGGCAAAGCCCACCTGGCCGCCTATCATGTTGTTCTTGCCTATCTTGGTCGATCCGGCGATTCCCACTTGGGCCGCCATCACGGTGTTTTCGCCTATCTCTACGTTATGGGCCACCTGGATGAGGTTGTCAAGCTTCACGCCGCGCTTGATTACTGTTGCACCCATTGTCGCACGGTCTATCGAGGTGTTTGAACCTATCTCTACATCGTCTTCGATTACTACGATGCCTATCTGTGATATCTTCTCAAATGTACCGTCTTCCTTGGGGGCAAAACCGAATCCGTCGCTGCCTATCACTGTGCCGGCATGGACGATGCAGCGGTTGCCTATCTTGCAGCCGTGATACACCTTTACACCGGGGTAGAGGATAACATCGTCGCCCAGTTCTACGCCGTCGCCCACATATACCTGCGGGTATATCTTCACGTTCTTGCCCAGTTTCACGTTCTTGCCCACATAGGCAAAGGCACCCACATAGGTATCCTCGGGCAACTCAACGCCTTCGCTTACATAAGAGGGCTGCTCTACGCCCACTCGCTTCGGAGCCATCAGGTTGTTTACATAGTTGAGCAGCATTGCAAGGGTTGCATAGGGATCATCAACGCGTATCAGCGTTGTCTTAACCTCCTGCTCGGGTACAAAGTCCTTGCGCACCAGCACTGCCGATGCATTGGTTTCATAGATAAAATGTGTATACTTGGGGTTGGCAAGGAAGGTAAGGCTTCCGGCTTCGGCTTCCTCTATTTTTGCATAAGTGTTGATAACAACTGTGCTGTCGCCTTCAACGGTTCCGTTGACCATAGCAGCAAGTTGTTGTGCAGTTATTTCCATTCTACGATTATTATTTTTACTTTAATATGCAAAGTTCGCAATAATTTGCCGTTTTGCCAACTTTTAAGGCCATAAAAACTATTTAATAATGTGTAAATGGTCTAAATCTCCCTATTTGCCAACAAAAAAGGAGAAACAGACCACTTGGCGGTCGGTTTCTCCCTGTACCTTTATTTTCGTCACAGCGAGCCGTGACACTTTGCTATCAGTCGATAGCGTTTTTACGCAACCAGTCGGTGCAAGCCTCGAATGTGGGGAACAAGTGGTCCTCGCTCACGAGGTTGGGTATCACGTTCACTCGTTTCAGGCGTGACAATGCCTGCGGCTGGACAATGGTCATGAGCACTGTCGCGCCATTAGCCTGCAGGTCCTTGATTGCACTCTCAAATGCGTATACACCCGACTGGTCAAGGTAAGTGACATGCTTCATACGTATAATCACAATCTTAGCATCGGCAGGTACATCGTGCATCACTTCCTGGAACTTGGTGATTGAACCGAAGAATACCGGGCCGTTAAGACGCTGCACATATACCTTGTGCTTGAGTTCCTCGGGCATGCCGCCCTCATCGTTCCAGGGAATCTCCTTGTCAAACGCCTCGAGTTCCATGGTGCTGTAGCTCTTCTCAAACATGTCGCTAATCTTCTTCATGAAGAATACGCAAGCAATAACCACGCCTATGCCCACTGCAGTGAGAAGGTCAACGAACACTGTCACCAGGAATACGGTGAGAAGCACGAATGCATCGCTCTTGGGCACGTTCTTCAGGTCGCGGAATCCCTTGAAGTCGATGATGCCGTAACCCACTGTGATGAGGATACCTGCAAGCACTGCCAGGGGCACGTACTTAACGAGGCTGCCCAGACCCAGCAGAATCGACAACAGCAGCAGTGAGTGTACCACGCCGCTCAACTGGGTGCGGCCGCCGCTCTTCACGTTCACCACTGTACGCATTGTAGCGCCTGCACCGGCGATACCGCAGAACATACCGGCAATGGCGTTGCCCACGCCCTGGCCTATGAGTTCCTTGTTGCTGTTGTGATGTGTGTGAGTGATGTTGTCGGCAACAACACTTGTGAGCAGGGTGTCGATGCTACCCAGGCCGGCAAGTGTAAGGCCGGGGATGATTGCGGCGTTGATTACCTGACCCCAGTTAACACTCGCAAGGTCAAGGCCTTCCTTGGCAAAGAAAGGCATGGGGAAACCGGCGGGAATGCTACCGATGGTGAGCTTCTCGTCAAGGTTGAGGAACAGCGAAACCACTGTCACAATAATCAGTGCCACGAGCGTCGAGGGCACTTTCTTGCTTATGCGGGGCATCACCATGATGATGGCGATAGTGGCAAGACCCAGGCCGAGGGCCTTGAGGCTGATGCCGCCCGACAGGATTTTGGGCATCTCGAGCAGCATGTCTACTACCATAACGGGTGACTTGCAACCGAACAGGGGATAAATCTGTTGCAGGATGATAATCACACCGATACCGCTCATGAAACCCGAAAGCACAGGGTAGGGGATGTAACGTACATATTTACCCACCTTGAGCACGCCGAAGAGTATCTGGAACAAACCGCAGAACAAGCCTGCAAGCGACATCGCTATGAGCACGCTGGCAAAGTTGCCGTTGCTTGCCACCCACGACGCACTGATGAGGCCCGCGGTAATCACGGTCATGGGACCGGTGGGACCGCTAATCTGTGAATGTGTACCTCCGAAGATTGATGCAAAAAAACCGAGCATTGTGGCACCTATAAGACCCGCCAATGCTCCCATCGAACTGGCACCGGGTGCATCAATGCCGCCGAATGCCTGGATACCAAACGCAAGTGCAAGGGGCAACGCCACGATACCGGCGGTAATACCACCGAAAAGGTCACCCTTCACATTGCTGAAAATTCCTTGTTTCATTAATGAAAAATTATTGATTCAACTATTTCCCTAATTGTATAATTCAAAAACGGCTGCAAAGTTACAAAAAATTATGTTTATTACCAAGAAGATAGCCCTATATTAACCATATGAATTCAAAGACACAAAAAAACTCCACGGTTATTACGCCATGGAGTTTTTAGGTAACCTTAAATATCGACACAAGAACATAAATCTCAAAATAATCAGCAAAATCCGTTGTTTAAAAACAACCCACGCGAAGCAATATGGCCTTTTCGTCCTTATAGTCAAAAAACAAAGTATCTGCTGCGTGAAACATAAACCTCTGTGTCCTCTGTGTCTCTGTGGGAGATAAATCTATTTTAGGTTCTCGCGCACTTCCTCGAGGAACTGCTTCATCGCCACGCTGTCCTTGTTGTCGATAATCTCTTGCAGGCGTGTGAGCTTGTCTTTTATCTTATCGAGCTGGGCATTGGTGTGGGGGTTGAAGAGTATCTCCTGCAGCAGGTAGTCGTCCTCACTCATGAGGCCCTGGGCTATTGCCATGTG
>DCGA01000029.1:0-8431 GCA_002314465.1 bacterium UBA1790
ATAGGGGTTAACCGACTGGCTCATATCCTTATAAGCCTCGGGGTCGTCGAGCAATGTCGAAACACCATTCACGATGGCATCATAATCGGTACCAACGAGTTTCACTGTGCCGGCTTCGACTGCCTCGGGACGCTCGGTTACCTCACGCATCACCAGCACGGGTTTGCCAAGGCCGGGAGCCTCTTCCTGGATACCACCGCTATCGGTAAGCACAATCGAGGACTTTTCCATGAGATAAACGAAACTCAGATACTCAAGCGGCTCGATAAAGAACAGGTTGTCCATTGCCAAGAGATCATCGCCAAATACCTCGTGGATGGGCTTGCGCACATTGGGGTTGAGATGCATGGGATAAACGAAATCCACATCGGTATAACGCTCGCTTAGCGTCTTTATTGCATTACAGATGTCGATGAATCCATTGCCGAAGTTCTCACGGCGATGCCCGGTGATGAGCACTAGACGGCGCTCTCCGTCAAGGCGCGAAACATCGTAACCGCCGTTGAGCAATGAACTGCTGACTGTAGCGTCGACATCCTTGTCGCTCTTAATCTTCTTGACAACCCAGTGCAAGGCATCGATAACGGTATTACCGGTAACGTGGATGCGCTCGGCGGGAATGCCCTCACCCATGAGGTTGGTACGCCCCAACTGTGTGGGTGCAAAGTTATAGGTTGCCATGCGGCCTGTGAGTTGTCGGTTAAGTTCTTCGGGCCACGGACTATACAGGTTGTGGGTGCGGAGGCCTGCCTCTACATGTCCCACGGGAATCTGCTGATAAAATGCCGCCAGTGCTGCAGCAGTACTGGTTGCGGTATCACCGTGCACGAGCACCACATCGGGCTTCTCCTGCTTGAGCACATCGCGCATGCCCAGCAGCACACGGCTTGTAACATCATACAGGTCTTGTCCCTGCTGCATGATGTTGAGGTCATATTGAGTCTTAATCCCAAATATGTCGAGCACCTGGTCGAGCATCTCTCGATGCTGCCCGGTAACACACACCACGGTGTCGAAGTCTTGCGGCTGACTCTGGAACGCCTTGACCAGCGGGGCCATCTTGATGGCCTCGGGACGGGTTCCGAAAACTAACATGACTTTTTTCATCGTTTATATTATTTGTTCTCTTTGTTTTCAAACGGACGAAGCATCAGGTTCCACAAGGCAAGGCGCACCTTGTCGATGAGAATCGATGCCACAAACACTGCAACAATGAGCGCCGCAGTATATATAATAAACGTAAAGCGGGGCTCGGTATTGAACCAACCGAGTATCCACTTGTCGTAATAGATTCCTATGAAGCTACTTGAGTGTGTCAAGTAGATGGCAAATGCCGACACAGCTATCCAGTTGATAATCTTGCTGCTGAATGGCTTGAGCTTGGTGAAGAACAGCACAAAATGCATTGCAGCAATGATAACCAGCGGACAAGAATAGAAGTACAATGCCCCACCCCTAAGTCCGGCTTTCTTGATGAAGAACATGGCAACAGTGAGGAATACCACATATCCGCCATATACTGCGGCATCAAACCACTTGCTGCGCTGCCACAACTTGATGGGATAAAGGCGCATGTAGCGTGCAAGCATATACAGAGCAGCAAACGACGGCAACGAATAGCCGGCAGCCAACCAACGCGTAGAGTTGAACATCCACCCGAATATCGACTGGAACACAAAGTACACAATGAGCAGCGATGCGAACTGTCGCTGGGTAGCATGTGCGATGAATGCATTGAGAACGGGCGAGATGAGGTACAGTGCCACATAGGTCTTTACAAACCAGTAGTCGTTCTCGCCCAACATGAGCAAGCGCGACAGGACACTGCCGTCGGCCTGTGTAGTGGCAAGACGACCGGGAGCAAATATCGCACACACGCCTATCGCAAATACACCGAAAAACAATACCTGGAACAACAGTTCGCCCAGTCGCTTAGCCTTGGGGCGAATACCGAACCATCCCGATAACAAGATGAAAAGATCAACCGCTATCACCGAAATCGCCTCGGTGAAAAACATGAGGAACTTGCTCATAGGGGCGGCATTTATCTCCATCGCCGTGGGCACGGGCAACGCACGGAAATTGGCATGCACTACCATCACAAGAAACATTGCAATGATGCGCAGCAGTTCCATATTGCTCTGCCTCATTTTCTTAGCGGGTTGTATGTCAGTTTTTCTTGAGTCCATTTAATTTGCTTTTAACTATATCCACCAGTTCGCTATAGGCATTCACCTTGAAAACAATGCACATCACCACATAGGCGACAGGACAAAGCACCAATGATGCCGCCAACGCTACATAGGCATTGGGCACTAACCAACTAACAGTGAGGCCTATGCCTGTCACTGCCAGCGACATGAACAAGATGGGCGATAACTCGCGGAGTTGATCCCAGAAACCATAATCAAGCAGTTTCTTGGTGTAATATGTGTTAAGATAAAACGCTATGATTGAGTATAATACCCTACCGCAGCATATTATCGTAAGGTCGAAGAACAGAGAGATGGCAAGAATGGTAAATGCAATCGTCTTCTTGATAATCTCGAGGCGCAACACGTAGTCGCTGTGTCCCTTGACATAAATGAGGTTAAGGTTTACCATTACCACACAGTCCCACAGATAGGCAAACGCGAGAATCTGAAGCATGGTAACACAACCCATCCATTGCTGACCCAGCAGCACCTCTATCATGGGACGAGCCACGCCGCACATACCCAGGATGAGCGGGAACACAACAAGCGCCGATATCTGCATGTATTTCTTGTAGGCGCGGCGCAAGCGGTCGTCATCGTCCTGGATTGCGCTTAGCACAGGAAATGAGACGCGTTGCAAGACACCGCTTATATTGGAACTTGCAAACTGGTTGAACTTATCGGCACGAGAGAATAAGCCAAGGCTCGTCTCATCATATTTCTTACCTATTACAAGGTCATAGGCCTTGGCATAGGCAGCACTTATAATGTTGGCAACAAGGAGTTTAGAGCCGAACGAAAACAGCGACTTGAACGACTGCACCGAGAATGTGGCAGCGGGGAACCAACGCACATAGTAGAAACTGAGCAGCACATTGAGGGCAGCCAGGACCAGAGCCTGAACTACAAGCGACCACACTCCATAGCCCAGCAAGGCAAGCCCTACGCCCACAATTCCCGACAACACAGCACTGTAGAACGAAATCTTGCTTTGAGTCTTGAAGTCGACGTTTATCGTGAGTTTGGTTCGGTTAACCGCCACAAGCGAGTTGAGCACAAGGTTAAACGAGTACACCCTTGTGATAGATGCAAGTATGGGTTGGTTGAAGAATGCCGCTATTGCAGGGGCTGCAAGGAACAGCGCAATATAAGTGAGAATACTAATTCCCAAGTTGATGTAGAACACCGTTGAGAAATCGGTGTCACTGCGCTCCTTGCGCTGGATGAGGGCACTCGAGAATCCACCGTCGATAAACACCTGTGATACCGACATAAAGATGGCAAGCAGCGCGATAAGTCCATACTTATCGGGACCGATGATACGGGCAATGATGAGGTCGAGCACAAAGACTACGCCTTGCACCGAAAACCTTTCAACGAAGCTCCATATCACTCCGTTTACGGTCTTGCTCTTCAAACTACCCTGTTCCATCTTTACTTTAAGTTAAGTGACTTTACAAGGTCATCCATAGTATTTTGCGCCACGGTTTTACCATTGGGCGGCAACAGGAATTCATTAAAGAATTCATCGCGTGTAGATGCCATGGGATCATCACCGCCCAACACTACATTGTCGATGAAATCATAGATTTCCTGCTCGTTGGCGCCTATGTAATGAGCGTCGAGCGACTTGCACGACTGCTCGGTCTGGCCCATCTTGAAGTAGTTGATGTCGCGCGACAAGAACATGACAGGCTTGTGGGTATACAGATACTCAACACTGAACGACCCACTGTCGTGTATCATTGCGTCACTGGTCATGAACAAGTCTATGAACTCTCCCGTCTCGAGCTGGGTGTTGTCCATCGTTGCCCACTGGCGGTAGAAGGCATCGGCCTTTTCCCTACCCCAATCGGCATGGCGGTAAAGTTCGGTAAGCAAACGGGGATGAGGCTTAAATGCAATCTGGAGGGTGTCTTTATACCTCTGGGCAATCTCAGTCATTATCGAAGCGACCCACAGGAAGTTAGAGCGCGGAATCTGTCCGAAAGACTCTGATATAGTGAAATGCGGCGCCCAGATGATACGTTTGCGCGTCTTGCCGTCTTCTACAGGCTTCCACACATCGTTGAACGACGGACGCATGTAATCGTCGGCATTGGAGAAACCCACGATCCTCACATTGCGGCCCTTGTTCCAAGCAGTAGCCTTAGCCTCCTCGAGATGAGACGGCAGCGGATTGTAGAGACGCCACGCAATGTTGTGAAAGTGGAAATCATAACTCAGTTTGCCCTTGCCGGTAAGGAATGCGTAGGGGTAATAGCACAACAACTTGTTATAGAACCTCTTGCAGTCGTGCATGGGACAAAACAGATTTTCGTAAGGCTGGGGATAGAACACAATATCGGGATTGAACTCCTCGAGCACATCGACGGGGGCACTGCCGCCCTCCACATCATAGTCGACGTATTCGACATTGTTCTTGGCAAAGTAAGCGCGCAGGCGTACAATGTCATCGACCTTTTGCTTTTGCTCATAGTCCTTGGCGGGCGATAACACTACAGTGACAGTGAAGCGAGAATCACGTTTCAACGCCTCATAAAGATGCTGATAGTGCCACATGGCCACACTCATCGCAAAGATAACGACATTAACATGGCCGCGTGCCGATATTTCTTCAACTAATGCCTTGTGCTGTTTCTCAACACGAGGGTATTTCCAGTAGTGCATATACGCAAATGTAAATGCCTTTTTAGGAAATTCATATATTGTTTTTATATCTAAGCCCATCTTACTGGTTTTAAATTTCAAAATTACTAATTATATTTTAATTCGCCAAATATTTACTTTTATTACTCCAAAATATTCTCTAATTGCATTTTTTTTTGTTACTTTGCAGAGATATAGACATACTATAGCAACATCACAAAACTATTATAATGATTATTGGATATACAACCGGGGTGTACGACCTATTCCACATAGGTCACCTCAATCTTCTCAAGAATGCCAAGGGCATGTGCGACAAGCTCATAGTGGGCGTGACAGTCGACGAACTTGTTTCCTACAAGGGAAAACAGGCAATGATTCCGTTTGAAGACCGCATAGAGATAGTGCGCAGCATCAAGTATGTTGACGCGGCAGTGCCCCAATACGACATGGACAAACTCGCGGCATGCAAGAAACTCGGCGCCAAGTTCCTCTTTGTGGGCGACGACTGGTACAACACCGAGAAATGGCAGCAATATGAGAAAGAATTTGAGAAGGAAGGTATCAAAATCATCTATTTCCCCTACACCAGCGGCGTTTCTTCAACAAAAATAAACGAAGCACTAAACGCTGTGCGCAAAAACGACCTTACCGACTTAAAATAACTCTACGGCAATGACTAACAAAGATTTTTGCTTAAGTTCTTATATCGCTTATCGTTACATCTATCGCGACGATATGGAATTCTGCGACGGATTCAAGCATAAGAACTTTACACCCATTCCCTCGAGCGAGCGCATTGAGGTAAAGGATGCCCAAGAGATACGCCGCCACATCCAGGCGCAGTTTGACAAGCTCTATACACGTTACGACAACATAGGCATATTGCTGTCGGGTGGCATGGACAGTGCAATCCTGGCAGGATTCCTCAAACCCGGAAGCCACGCCTACACATTCACCACATCTTACAGTTCGGTGTTCAACCAGGATGTGGAACGAGCAAGCAAGTACTGCAAGAAGTTCGGGCTTGTGCATCATCTCATCGACATCTCGTTTGACGACTACAAGCAGTACACTCCCACCGTGATGAAGACAAAGTGCGCACCCGTGCACTCCATTGAGCCTCAGATTTATAAGGCAGCCCTCGACGCAAAGAAAGACGGCGTGGAATTAATCATTGTGGGCGAAAGCGCCGACCTTATTTTCGGCGGTATGGACCAACTCCTGTCACGCGACTGGAAATATGAGGACTTTGTGAAACGCTACACATTCCTCAATCCCAACGATGTGCTTACACATCCCGACAATAGCGTGTTTGACCTCTTTGAAGGCTATCGCAACGGCGATGGAATAGACCTGCTGCGATTCATGGACGACGTGTTCTCTATAGAGAGCTCAAGTTCCTACCTCAACGCATTTGCTACCGCCGGCCTCGACTACTACGACCCCTACGCACGCCTCGTCATGAGCGAGCCCCTCGATATGCACCGCGTGAGGAACGGCGAGCCCAAGTACCTTGTGCGTGAGACCTATTCCCTTGTATACCCGGAGTTTGAGGTCCCCAACAAGATACCTATGCCCCGCCCCGTAGACGCAATTTTCAAGGACTGGGAAGGCCCCACACGCCCTGAGTTCCGCAGTGACATCGACATGAACTCGCTCACCGGCAACCAGAAGTGGCAACTGTGGTGCGCACAGCTCTTCCTCGACATGATAGAGCCTCGCGAGGACAAGGAGTAACAGGCTATAAACACTTACAGTCAGGCTCCAGTACATAAAGGAATTTCTTGTAGCGACCGAATGGTTGCAACAAAAAAACGCATGCCTCATATATTAATTTATATGAAATTTGCGTTATATCTTTGGCAAAATGAAAAAATAGCAGTAATTTTGCGTGCTTAAACTACTTTGTTTAAATGAGACAGTTAAAAATTACCAAATCAATCACCAACCGCGAGAGTGCTTCGCTCGACAAGTATCTTCAGGAAATAGGCCGCAAGGAACTTATTACCGTTGACGAGGAAGTTGAATTGGCACAGCGCATTCGCGAAGGTGGTCCGGCAGGACAAGCAGCTCTTGACAAACTTGTTAGCGCTAACCTGCGTTTCGTCGTTTCAGTAGCAAAACAGTATCAGAACCAAGGATTAAGTCTCCCCGACTTAATCGATGAGGGTAATTTAGGCCTGATTAAGGCAGCTCAGAAGTTTGACGAAACCCGCGGTTTCAAGTTTATCTCTTATGCAGTATGGTGGATTCGCCAGTCTATCTTGCAGGCTCTCGCCGAGCAGTCACGCATCGTGAGACTTCCCCTTAACCAGGTGGGTTCGCTTAATAAGATTGGTAAGGCACTGTCACGCTTTGAGCAAGAAAACGAGCGCCGCCCGTCGGCCGAGGAACTTGCCGAGCAACTCGATGTACCCGTTGACAAGATTTCAGACACCATGAAGGTATCGGGCCGCCACGTATCGGTTGACGCCCCCTTCGTCGACGGCGAGGACAACAGTCTGCTCGATGTAATTCCCAACGACGACAGCCCCATGGCTGACTCATCGCTCAACCAGGAATCTCTCTCAAAGGAAGTGAACCGTGCACTCGACCAGCTTAATCCCCGTGAAAGCGAAATCCTCAAGATGTTCTTCGGCATCGGTTGCCAGGAAATGACTCTTGAAGAAATCGGCGCAAAGTTTGACCTCACACGTGAGCGTGTACGTCAAATTAAGGAGAAAGCAATTCGCCGACTCAAAGGACAAAAGAGCAAACTACTCAAGTCTTATCTGGGATAACGCAAATCGTTATCGCCAAACAACCTACAGGCTGGAGCCCCACAAGGGTTCCAGCTTTTTTATCTCTCACACCGGTCATAGAGGTCTCTTTTCACCTCTCGCAGAACCCGCAAAACCCGCAGACAATATATTAAAGTTGGTGCTGGAATGTAATGTAAAGTCTACTTATAAATAAAATAAAACTGCTACGGGTGGAAAATGTGCATTTATTCCTTATAATTGTCTCAAACCGTTATTTGAACATCTCTATAAATTTTATTTAACTATATCGCGAGGGCGTTGGCACGGTATTTGCGCGTATATAGTTATCTGAACTATTTTTTTAAACACACACTATTCAATGGAAATCTAATGAGCTAACTATGAGACAAATTAAAATCACACAATCAATCACCAGCCGCGACAGTCACGCGCTTGAAAAATACCTGTGCGAAATAGGACACACCGAGCCCCTGACCATCGACGAAGAGGTGGAACTGGCACAGCAGATACATAAAGGCGGAGAAGAAGGACAACGTGCTATTGACAAGCTCGTTAGCGCCAACTTGCGCTTTGTTGTATCGGTCGCCAAGCAATATCAGAACAAGGGACTAAGCCTTGAGGACCTTGTGAACGAAGGCAATATAGGCATGATTACCGCGGCACAGAAGTATGACGAAACGCGCGGGTTCAAGTTCATCTCCTACGCCGTGTGGTGGATACGCCAGTCAATCCTTCTCGCACTCGCCGACCAAGCTCGCATGGTGCGCATACCGCTCAACCGCGACGGACTCGCAAGCAAGATTGCACGCGCCACATCGGCAT
>DCGA01000029.1:8443-10651 GCA_002314465.1 bacterium UBA1790
CATTTGAACAAGAATACCTGCGCACCCCCTCGCCCGAAGAACTTGCCGAGATTCTCGATGTTACGGTAGAAAAAATTACCGACGCAATAAAAGTTACCGGTCGGCATGTATCGGTTGACGCACCCTTTGCCGAGGGCGAAGACAGCAGTCTGCTCGACGTTATTGCCAACGAGGACAGCCCCAAGGCCGACTCGGGACTTAACCAGGAATCGCTGTCGGCCGAGCTCAACCGCGTGTTGCAGCAGCTCAATCCTCGCGAGAGCGAGATTGTGAGGCTATCGTTCGGCATAGGCGGCCCCGAGATGTCGCTCGACGAGATAGGCGCCCGCTTCGACCTGTCGCGAGAGCGCGTTAGGCAAATCAAGGAAAAGGCAATTCGCCGTATGCGCAACCAGAACGACCAGCAACTGAGAACATATCTGTAAGCAAAGGTGTTCTACCCTTTTTAGTATTCATATCATTATATTGCCGGCCCTCCATGGGTCGGCTTTTTTGTGCCGTTACCCCACCCCGCACACCCATAAACAAGATATTTGCATGTCATAGACAAATTCAATGGGTCGCGTTGCCGTAAAATGAGATAAAAGATGTACCTTTGCAGCCGTAAACCTATTTTTTAATTTTATATGGACGACACGGTTCCTTTACAAAACAACATTAAAACAAGCAAAGATGCTGCTACACCGGGTGTAACGACAGTCTGATACCACACAGCCTGCCATTACCTTGATGCTGCGGCAATCAACGCAAGGAGGCAGGAAAATGAAAGAATTTATCCTTTATGGCAAAGAGTTTAAGAAAGTCGATGCCTGGCAGGAGGGTTGCTGGATTAACATGCATAACCCCTGTGCCAGCGACTTGGCCTATCTCAAGGAACTAAATGTTCCCGAATCGTTTGTAACCGATATCCGAGACACCGACGAGCGCCCCCGCACCGAGAGCGACGGCGACTGGCGCCTTACTATCATTCGTGTGCCGCGCGAGACCAATGATGTAGACATCCCGTTCTCTACCAGTCCGTTAGGCATTATCACTAATGGCAAGTTGGCCATCGTGCTTAGCTACTTCAACAATCCGGTTGTAAGTGATTTCATCTCTTATAACGCCAACAAGTCGAACAACGTAGACAATCACCTCACGCTCACGCTGAGGCTCATCATGTCGTCGGCGGTGTGGTTCCTGAAGATGCTTAAGCAAATCAATGTGAGCATAAATGCAGCCGAGGACAACCTGGAACGACGCATGCGCAACGACGACCTCTTGAAGATGCGCAACTTGCAAAAGAGTCTTGTGTACTTCAACACCGGCATTCGTGGCAACGAGTCACTGCTCATGCGCCTAAAGACACTGCACCAGAGCAGCGGTCTGCTCGACCAGGAACTTGTAGAGGACGTACACATCGAGCTACAGCAGGCTCTCAACACCGTAAACATCTATAGTAACATCCTCACGGGTACTATGGACGCCTTCGGCTCGATTATCTCCAACAACCTCAACCTCATCATGAAGCGCATGACGAGCATCACCATCATCCTGCAGGTACCCACCCTCATCGCGAGCCTGTATGGCATGAACGTAAAGTTGCCGCTCGAGTCCAATCCCTGGGCATTTGTGGTCATCGCGCTCACTTCGATCATGCTTGCAGCAGGCGCCTTTGTCCTCTTCAAGAAAATCAAGTGGTTCTGATACCATCTCCCACAGGGGCATTCTATCTCCCACAGAGGCATTCTATCTCCCACAGAGGCACAGAGGTCACAGAGAATAAATAACTATGGAGGTATAAATGTATGGAGTGCACTCCGTGCCGTCAGCATATCCCAGCCATAGAGACGCAAACACTCCGCAAATATCATCATTGCGGAGTGTTGTTTTTATAGCACTCAAATAGAACGTCTTCGACGTACCTCTCTATTATCACGTTGTCCCCCCATGTAGCTCGTTAGCACTCGCAACATGGGGTTACTCAAACATAACGCCTTCGGCGTATCAAGACGTAACATGTCATTGGTATAGAAACAGAACATGGAGAAACGTCGGAGATATTTTGACTTGAGTAGCCTCTGGTCGGGCACAAAGCGACTCACATGGGAACAAGGTAGATAGAACGATGGAACGTCGAAGACGTTGCGATTGAGCATCCACAAGTTGGGAACCTACCAGGGGACTACGTCGAAGATGTTGCGATTGAGCATCCACAAGTTGGGAACC
>DCGA01000029.1:10674-10915 GCA_002314465.1 bacterium UBA1790
ACGTCGAAGACGTTGCGACTTGAGTAACCCCAGGTTGGGAGCGAAGCGACCTACCTGGGGATAAGATGCACCATTACTTGCTACATCGAAGATGTTGCATGTGGTATTTTCATAGTATTTCAGCGATATTACAAGTATACACAAACAAAAAAGCTGATAAGATTTCTCTTACCAGCTTTATGTGTCCAAGATGAGATTTGAACTCACACGCCCAATCGGGCACTACCCCCTCAAAGTAGCG
>DCGA01000198.1:0-173 GCA_002314465.1 bacterium UBA1790
GCGTTGGCGCTGTCCGCCCGAGAGTTTGCAGCCTCGGTCGCCTATGTTGGTGTTAAATCCGTCCTCGCTTGCCATGATAAAGTCGTAGGCATTGGCGATGCGTGCCGCCTCTTCCACCTGCTCTTGTGTGGCATTCTCTACGCCGAAGGTGATGTTGTTGTAGAATGAGTCGT
>DCGA01000198.1:184-16892 GCA_002314465.1 bacterium UBA1790
TGAAGAGGATTGCCTCCTGGTTGACGTTGCCCATGAGGCTACGCAGGTCGGCGATGCGGTAGTCGCGCAGATCGACGCCGTCGATGGTGATGCTTCCCTCCTGCACATCGTAGAAACGGGGCAGCAGGTCGGCGATAGTGGTCTTGCCCGAACCGCTCTGTCCCACCAGCGCCACGGTGTGGCCGCGGGGTATGTCGAGGGTAACATCATCGATAACCCACGCGTCGCCATAGCGGAACTTCACGTTATTGTAACTGATGCCTTGCTTCATCTCGGCGAGTGCCTTGGGCAGCTCGGGATCCTTGATGTTGTTCTCGGCAAGCAGAATCTTATCGATGCGCTCCATCGACGCCATACCACGCTGCACGGCATAACTTGCCTTTGACAGGTCCTTGGCAGGGTTGATGATGCTGTAGAAGATTATCATGTAGTAGATGAACGACGGCGCGGTGATGCTGCTAGTGCCGCCCAGGATGAGTGTGCCGCCAAACCACAGCACGATGGCGATGGTGGCCGTGCCCAGGAACTCGCTCATGGGATGGGCGAGCACTTGGCGCCAGTTCATGCGGTTGTTGATGTTGCGGAATTCCTCGTTCTCGCGCTCAAAGCGTTGCTTCACTTTCTTCTCGGCATTGAACGCCTTGACGATGCGCAGTCCGCCTATGGTTTCCTCGATGTTGCTCAGCAGTACGCCCCACTGGTTCTGTGCCTCGAGCGACTTGCGCTTGAGTCGCTTGCCGGTGGCGCCCATGATGTAGCCCGCCACGGGTAGCAGCACGAGCACGAAGGCAGTGAGTTGCCAACTGGTGATAATCATCATCGTGAGGCACACGATAATCATGATGGGATTCTTGAACATCATGTCGAGCGACGCCATGATGGAGTTCTCCACCTCGGTGACGTCGCCGCTGATGCGAGCCATCACATCGCCCTTGCGCTCACTCGAGAAAAACCCGATGGGCAGGGTGATGAGTTTGTTATAAATCTGGTTGCGTAGGTCGCGGGTAACGCCGGTGCGTATCGATACCATGAAGAACGAAGCCAGGAACGCTGTGGCGACCTTAAAGAATGTCATGATCACCAGCGCTGCGGCTATGCCGGCAAGCGCTGTGCTTGCGCCGTACTGGGCGATGGTTACCTGCACGTAGTAGTAGAAGTCGTTGATCACCACCGTCTTGAGGCTTGCGCTTCCCAGCGCCATATATTCGTAGGACTCGGTGTTGAGACCGAAGAGCATCTCCAGGATGGGGATGATGAGTGCAAACGAGAACAGTGTGAGAAATGCCTCGAGGACATTAAACAGCACGTTCAGGACTATATGCTTCTTGTAAGGCGGTATGAAACGGCCCAACAATTGGAAAAATTTCTTCATCTTGTATGGTTTCAGTTATCCAAACTACAAAGATAGTGATTTTTTAGTTAACTAAAACTAAAACGGTGCGAAATAAACTAAAACCGCCAGCAGGGGCAAGAAAAAGCACTGCCCGGCTGTGTGGGGCCGGGCAGTGCGTGTTATGGAAAATGTGTGGTGTTTAGTTCAGTTTTGCCACGCCTGATGGTGCTTGTGCGGCCTCGGTGGCGGTGGCTTTGCCGTTGATACGGCTCATCTCAAAGCCTTTGATGCCGCGTGAGCCCATTGATCTTTCAAAGGCTTCCTTGGCCGAGGGTGTGCCCTGTGCCGCAGGGGCAAATGTGTAGGGCGCCATGCCCAACTGTGCGCGGTACTTGGTAGAGAGCGGTAACTGGTATTTCTCGAGTACAATCTCAAGGGGCTGGAAGAAGTAGGCTCCGCTTTGGTCGCCATACACGAGGAATACATCGATGCCGGCGGGATAATAGTCGTTGCCGTCGCCCATGAACTTGGTCAGGGCCTCGCTCTTCACGGCACTCATGGTGAATGAGCCGGTTCCTGCCTGCGACTTGCCCTCGAACGCCTTCTCGGCGGTGAGAGCATATATTGAGAAGTAGCCGTCGATCATGGCGTAGGGATAATACACGGCGTTGCCCTGCTTGGTGGCTTGGGTGGTCTCGTCCTGCCATGTGTAGCCGCTGTAGAGCAATGAACCGTTGGCGGCTCCGGTGTTGATGCTTATGCTGCCGCTTTCGGCGTCAAATTTCATCATCCAGGGCAATACCTGTGCAAACTTGGTCGCGCCAAATCCGTAAACCATATATGACTCGTTGACGCGGTAGGGCAGAATCTCTACATCGTAGGTGATGGGCACTTGTTCATACTCCTCGTAGGTAGATGCCGAGCTGGCTGTTGTCACTGTCCACTTGCCCACATACGACTCATAAGCGTCGCTACCCTTGGGAGTGGGGTTGGTCTTTGCCACAAGTTGCTCCACTGCTGTGCCAAATCGGTTGGTTGCTGATGCGATGAGAATATACTCGTAGTCGGGTACTGCATCGTCCCATGCGAGGTGCAGGCCCTCGTTGCTGTTGACGGCTTCTATGTAGTTGCTCTCAATGTCGTTGCCTTGTTCGCTCACGATGTCGGCAATGGTCTTGCCGGGATTGGCCGCGAGATATTCGGTTACCGCCTGCTTGCTTGAGAGGTAATAACGGCTTGAAATCACATCGGTTCCTTTAAGGAGGAAGTCAACCGAGTAATAGTCGGCGCCCTCGGGCAGGGTGTAGGAGAGTGAGAGGGTGGGGAACGCGTTGGTGCCGTCGTAGAGTCCGCCCCACGCTGTGGGTATCTCGTCGTTGTATCCCTTCATCGCTACGCATCCGGCAAAGCAGTCGTTGCCCGACACATTGCGTCCGCCGGCAAACTGTGACTTGTTGTTCTCGGCAGCACGCTCCCACAGGGGCACGTCAACCTCAACGCCCAGGTCGTTGGTAATGTGGCTAACGGGGTAGGTTGTGAGCTGTGCACAGCCGCTGAAGGTGCTTCGGAACTGGTAGCAACCGCGCTGTTTGTCTATAAAGTCGAGATTCACCGACTTGAGTTTCTCGCAACCTTCAAACATTGAGTTCATCGATGTGACGCGGTTGGCGTTCATACCGTCGAAGAGGTGCTCGGGCAGTGCCTCAAGTGATTTGCAACCCGAGAATGTCATGTTGAGGTTCATGCTGGAACTGCTGCACAGGGTTGAGGGGAAGATGCCCTCGGGTACCTCGGTGAGCGACTCGCATCCCGCAAACAACTGCGAGATGTTGCTCAGTTTTGTCTTGCTGAAGTCGGGCGCCTTGCGCAGTTTTTTGCAGTCGCGGAATGCACCCAGCATGTTGCTCAGTGAGGGAAGGTTGTTGAAGAAATCCTCGGGGAACTCCTCAATGCTCTCGCAGCCCTGGAATGAGTTTTGCATTGTGCTCAGTTTGGGCGCGTTGGCAAAGAAATCCTTGTCAAACTTCTTGATATTCTTGCACTTGTAGAACATATTGTTGGCGCTTGTAATCACTGCCAGCGTCTCCTTGGGAGGAGCGGGGATGTAGGTGACACAAGTATCCATCTGCAAGTCGAAGGTGGTGATTTTGAGGAATCGTCCCCATTGGATGATTTGCTTCACATCATTGACGTGGGCATTGGGATAATAAGACATCGAGGTGGTGAAACCTGTAAGTCCGCCGTGTACCTGCACGATGTATTCCCTGCCGGCGTCGGCATATTCGTGCGCGGGGAAGCGGGTGTTGCGTGTCGATGCGCCCTCAAGGAAGTCGGTATTGCCGTCTCCCCAGTCGATAACCAGCGAGTCGGTCCAACTGTAGGCGGGGAATACGTATTTGCTGTCGTCGGCGAGCGGACGCACTCGCAGCACCATGTTGTCCTCGTTGTAGGTGGTGTCGGCGCTGTAATACATGTTCATGATGTCGTCGACCGTGAGTTCCTCGGTTTGGTCGCCCTTGAGTGAAACCACGACCTTGCCGCCGTCGATTACTATCTCATCGATGTCGCTCACTGCGTGGGTGCTTGTGCCCTTGGTGCTCTCGATGTTGAGGTAACGCTTGATGACCATTGCGGCGGGAGCGGCGCACAGTCCCAGCACGCACGCTGCAAGTACTAATGGAAGAATATATTTTTTCATTGAATCGTCTGAATTACTGTGGGTGGATAGGGAGGTTAACGGCACAGGACTTTCTTGACGCCCTGGTTGGTCACGATGAAGTAAACGCCTGCATCAAGGCCTGCGCACACGCTGCCGGTGTCATCGCTCTTGCCTTGCTTAACCATGTGGCCGCTAAGGTTATAGATGCGCACCTCGCCGGGCGCTACAAGCGCCTTAGGGTTGCTGATACCTGTGGTTGTAGTGAAATACATCAGGTCCACTTCGTCGACGGCAAATTTTGTGGTCTCGCCATCGCTTGTCACGACCATTTCTTCCTCACCGTCAAACTTGATGCTTATCGCTTTGTCAAGTCCGAACGACTCTTTCGTTTCGCCGCTTTGCACTATCAGCACACGGGCAGTGTTGGCCATCGAGGCCATCGCCATGCACAGTGCAGTTGCTGCAATAATAGTCCTTTTCATTTCCTTGTGTATGTTTATGCTAAATGTATGTAATTTTTCGATTTGGGAAGCCCTTGTGGGCACGTTTGCCACGCAGTGGAGATTAAATGTTATGCAAAATTATGGCAAAAAGATAACATTTGCAAGCATTTTGTCCATTTTCCCACTTCTTGTCACTTTTGTGTGGATTATTTGCGTGGTTGATGGGGTGGTGGGGGATGTGGGGGTGATAACTTTGCGGGTATGGAAAATGCGATACAAATGCTTAACCTTAACGAGAGTGAAATGCTTGCGCTGTGCAAGCGGGTGATGAAACTGGAGCCTGTGCGCCGCGACTGCACTGTGGAGCGCGACGACGGCATCGACATAGATGCATGGATAATGATGCGCGCCCGTTCGTGGTATGCGCAGTTGCTCATGGAGGGCCCGCTCGAGTGGCTGCCTGTGGAAGATGTCAAGGACGAGGTCGCTCTTACCGCCAGTGCCGATGGTGCGGTCAAGGCGGTGGTAGCGCCTCGCTGCGTGCGCCCTGTGGAATGGCAACTCGAGGGTTGGCACACGAGCGTAAGCGATTTTGCCGCGCCGGGGAGCAATGCCGACAAACTGCAGCACAACCCCTGGACACGAGGCGGCAGTGTTCGTCCCGTGGCGGTGGACCACGGCGGCTGGCTCATGCTCTATTCCGTTGCCGGTGATGCTGTTCCGGCGCTTGCGATGGCGCGTTGCGTTGTCACTCCGGCCGGAGGCCGATTTGTCTTCCACCAGGCGGCGTTGCCATCACTTGAGCCGCATCTTGTGCCCTAAAGGAGGGGATAAATGCTTGTTTTTTTGCTTTTTTGTGGATTTTCTTTTAACTTTGCGGTGCAAAAGGAGTCTAAAAGATAAAAGCAAGAAAGGAGAATTGATTATGAAGACTTTAAGAATATATGTGACAATGATTGTGCTGGCGCTCACCGGTGTGTGGATGAGCAGCAACGCACAGGTGTTGCGCGATGCAACCAACGACAACACCGTGGGCCGCATTTCGGGCAACGGCGTGGTTCGTGACAATGGCTTCCACTCAATGGGCAGTTTTGACGCCGACGGTACCGTGCGCGATGCAAGCGGCGCTGCAGTAGGCAAGATTGTTCGCCTCGAGATATTTGACAATGGCGGTAACCGTCTGGGTTACATCAATACCGACGGCACCGTGCGCGATGGCAACAGCAACAAGCTGGGACATGTGAACCTCAACGACGGCAAGGTGACCGATGCCGAGCATCACACCCTGGGATATGCCCGCGGCATACGCGTTGACTGGATTGCATGCTACTATTTCTTCAATTTCTTTAAACAGGCTAAATGAAACGCTTGATACTAACAATGGCTATTGTGCTCACTGCAGCCAATAGCCTTTTTGCTGCCCTGCCGGCCGACAGTGTGTTGCGCCGCCAGGCTGCGCGTATGCTTATGGTGGGCTTCAAGGGCAACACCGTGGCCGAGGGTAGCGATGCCTATCGCTATGTGCATGACCTGAAGGTGGGCTGTATTGTCCTCTTTGACGTTGACCTTACGGGCACGGCCAAGATAGGTTCGCGCAACGTTACCAGTAAGGAACAACTCACCACACTCACATCACAACTGCAGCAGTGGGCCGACTATCCCCTGATTATCGCTGCCGACCAGGAAGGCGGCCGCGTGGCTCGCCTCAAGCCGCAGTATGGCTTCAAGAAGACCGTTTCGGCCGAGAAACTGGGCAGCCTCAACAATGAGGATACCACCCGCTACTATTCGCGCCAACTCGCCGAGGAGATGGCTCAGGCCGGTGTAAACGTGAACCTTGCTCCCGTTGTCGATGTGCTCAACGTGAAGTGCCCGGCACTGGGTGCCATCCAGCGTTGCTACAGCGAGGACGCCGAGACCATCGTGCGCCATGCGGGACGGTTCATCGACGAGAGCCGCAAGCAGGGCGTGGCATGCACGCTCAAGCATTTCCCGGGCCACGGCAATGCCACCAGCGACTCGCACTATGGTTTCGTGGATGTAACCGCTACATGGACTCCGCAGGAGTTGGAGCCTTTCCGCCGCCTTATCAAGCAGGGCAAGGCGCCGTTCATCATGACAGCGCACACCTTCAACAGCAATATCGACCCCGACTATCCTGCAACGCTATCGCGCAAGACGCTCACCGACATACTGCGCAAACAGTTGCACTACGATGGCGTGATCATGACCGATGACCTCTACATGGAGGCTATCCTCAACAACTACAGCACCGAGCGTGCGGTGGTGCTTGCCATCAATGCCGGCGCCGACATGCTGTGCGCCAGCAACAACATCAACACCGGTTTTGAGGCCGACCGCCCGTTTAAACTGGTGGATATAATCGTAAAGGCTGTGAAAGAAGGGCGTATCCCCTATGGCCGCATCCTTGAGGCAAACCGCCGCATTGACCGCGCTTGCCGCCACATCAAGAAATGAGATTTAAGTCATAAATGAATAGTTCCTCGTTGGCGTATTTGCCGGCGAGGATTTTTTTTGCCTATCTGCAGGTATCCCATACCTAAAGGCATGGGGGCGTGTGTCTCGTTGTTTCCAGCCATATCGTCGGCTACGCCGCCTGCATGGCTGGCTATTGTATCCCATCCCTATGGGATGGTCGGGCGGGATAATTGTTGCGCCGCGACCTACCTTTTCGTCAGTTGTTGAATAATGCTTTTGCCCCTACAGGGCGCAACCCACGGGAATCATGCCAACCCAGGGCGCTGCCCTGGGCTAAGAGCATCATTGCCCTTTCAGGGCGCCGTTTCTCGCCTGCCAAGCGCTGGAAGCGCGGTGCAATGCGTATGTGTTATGCTGGGGGATAGGTGGTCGCGTACCTTTGGCGCGCTGTTTCTGTCCCGGGGCTGCGCCCCGGGTTAATAACGCTCACGCGGTGTGTCGCGCTTCCAGCGCTCGGGTATCATCACATCGTGCGCTCGGGTATCATCACATCGTGCGTTTGGGTATCATCATCGGGTATTGTGTCCTGTCACGGCGCTCGGATAACATCTTCGGGCGGGTGTGCTTGCGTGTGCGCATGTATTAATAATTATTAATTATATCGCCCATATCAAAGTTTTACTGTACTTTTGTAGGATATTACACAAATAGCGCAAATTAATAACTTCATTATAATGAGAAAATACAACATTATTAACAACACCCTCGGTTGGATCGTGTTTGTGGTGGCTGCCATCACTTACCTGCTCACAATCGAGCCCACAGCAAGTTTCTGGGACTGTCCCGAGTTTATCGCACAAGGCTTTAAGAGCGAGATAGGCCATCCGCCCGGCAACCCCATCTTCATTCTTGCGGCACGCTTTGCCGCTAACTTTGCCGGTGGCGACATCACCAAGGTGTCGGCTTGCGTCAATTCAATGTCGGCTATCTTCAGTGCCCTCACCATTCTCCTGCTTTTCTGGACCGTTACCCACCTGGTAAAGAAGCTCGTGGTTAACGACGGCGAGGAAGACAAGATGACCCTGGCACAGTACCTCGTCGTTATGGGCGGTGGTATTGCAGGCGCACTTGCCTACACCTGGAGCGACACGTTCTGGTTCTCGGCAGTCGAGGCCGAGGTTTATGCCTTCTCTTCGTTCTGCACAGCGCTTGTGTTCTGGCTCATCCTCAAGTGGGAGAATCGTGCCGACCAGCCCGACAGCGACCGTTGGCTCATCCTCATTGCCTATATTCTGGGCCTCTCGCTGGGTGTGCACTTGCTCAACCTGCTTTGTATCCCCGCTATTGCGCTTGTATACTACTACCGCAAGTATGACAACACTACTGCTAAGGGTTCGCTCATCACACTGGGCCTCTCGTTTGTAGTGATTCTGTTCATCCTCTACGGTCTGGAGCCCGGTTTCGTGGCAGTGAGCCAGCGTTTCGAGTTGTTCTTCGTTAATACACTTGGCTTCTCGTTCAACACTGGTGTGATTGCCTATGCTGCAGTCCTCGTCGGTGTTCTGGCATGGAACATCTACGAACTCTACAAGGGTAAGAACGAGATACTCATGAAGGTGTCGTTCATGCTTGCTCTGCTCCTCTCGGGTGCGCTGTTCATCAGCAGCAAGTGGTACATATGGGCTGTACTTGTCATAGGTGCTGCATTCCTCATCTTCAATTACTTCAAGAAAACTCCCGTAAGGCTGTTCTCTAACATCTCCATCAGCATTCTCGTTATCTTCATCGGTTTTGCAAGTTACGGACTCATCCTTATCCGTTCTAACGCCAACACTCCCCTTGACGAGAACTCTCCCAACAACACATTTGAGCTCACCAAGTACCTCAGCCGCGAGCAGTATGGCGAGACCCCGCTGTTCTACGGACGTACATTCTCGAGCGAACTCGTGTATAAGGACAACGGCAACGGCGGTGCAACTCCCCTCAAGGAGGAAGGCTGGCCCATCTATGCACAGAAGGTTAAAGAGAGTCCCGACGAGCCCGACCAGTACATTGAGGTGGGCCGAAAGACCTCTTATGTATACTGCAAGGAACAGAACATGCTGTTCCCCCGCATCCACAGCGAGGCACATGCCCGTCAGTATCAGGAATGGCTCTCACTCGAAGGCCAGACTGTTGAGGGTGTGACACGTGTTGATGCGGATGGTAACCCCGCAGGTACAGAGATGCTCCTGAAACCCACAATGCTGGAGAATCTGCGCTGGTTCATCGACTATCAGGTGAACTACATGTACTGGCGCTACTTCATGTGGAACTTCGCCGGCCGTCAGAACGACATCCAGGGCATGGGCGAGATCAACAACGGTAACTGGATTTCGGGTATCCCCTTCATCGACAATCTGCGCCTGGGCGACCAGTCGCTCCTTCCCCCCGACATGGGTGAGGGTAATAAGGGACACAACGTGTTCTACATGCTTCCCCTGCTCTTAGGTATCATCGGTCTGCTGTGGCAGGCTTATCGTGGCAAGCGCGGTATCGAGCAGTTCTGGGTGGTATTCTTCCTGTTCTTCATGACCGGCCTTGCCATCGTGATGTACCTTAACCAGACTCCCAGCCAGCCCCGTGAGCGTGACTACGCTTATGCCGGTTCGTTCTATGCTTATGCAATATGGATTGGTCTGGGTGTTGCCGGCCTGTGGCGCATGCTCGTTGCCCTTGTCGGTAAGGCTAAGAAGGGCAAAGCCGACAACAGCAACAGTGTTGCACTTGCAGCCGTTGCTGCCCTCGTGGGTCTTGCAGTTCCCGTGCAGATGGTAAGCCAGACATGGGACGACCACGATCGCTCGGGCCGCTATGCAGCCCGCGACTTCGGTATGAACTACCTCTCGAGCCTCGAGAAGAATGCTATCATCTTCACCAACGGTGATAACGACACATTCCCCTTGTGGTACCTGCAGGAGGTAGAGAACTACCGTACCGACGTGCGCGTGGTAAACCTGAGTTACCTGTCGACCGACTGGTACATCCGTCAGATGCAGCGTGCAGCCTATGAGAGCGCTCCGCTGCCCATGCTCGCCACCGGCAACACATTTGCCTACGACAACCGTCAGTTCAACTATTTCATCGAGCCCGATACAGCGATTTCGGTTCCCGTTCTCAAGTCTCTTGAGAGCCTCTATGGTCCCGACTATAAGGCTAACCGCTACAACCTGCCCGAAATCAAGTTCCCGCGCGTGTTTATACCCATCAACGCCGATGCAGCCGTCAAGGCTGGCGTGGTATCGCCCGAGAAGCGCGACATGATTGAGGAGTATATCCCCATGAACCTCATGTCGATGGGTCAGGGCATGACATCGAGCCAGATTATGTCGCTCGATATCATCGCTTCAAGTATCAACCAGGGTTGGAAGCGTCCTTGCTACTTCGCAATGACAGTTCCCGAGAGTTATTACCTGGGTCTGAGCCCCTATCTGCTCAACACCGGTCTGGCTTATCAGGTATCGCCCTTGCGTCCCACCGACGGCAACATCCACACCGACACCGACAAGATGTACAACAACGTGATGACCAAGTTCCGTTGGGGTGGTCTTGACACCGCCGAACCCGGTTCGCTCTACCTCGACGAGACTATCCGCCGTATGGTTACAACTAACCGTACTGCAATCTCGGAACTTGCCAACGACCTTGCCAACGAGGGTGCTACCGCATTGCGTGCTGCCGAAAACGGTGCGACAATATTCATGGGCAAGGATGCCAAAGCCTATGCTGCCGACCGCTTTGACAAGGCGTTCAAGGTGCTCGAACTCATGAACACCAAGATGCCCGTCAAGGCTTGTCCTTACTCAATACAAATGGGTCAGCAGATTGCCGACATCTACCGTTTCATCGGTAAGGCTGGCAATAAGCCCGAGGCAACAAAGCGTGCTCTGGAGATCCTCGAGAGCGAAATCATGCGCTATGCCGACTACTCACGCTACTACCAGTCGCTGTCGCCGAGTATGTCGAGCCGCGTGACCAACATCGACCGCTACATCGACCAGCGTTACTTCCCCGAACTCATCATGGACTATGGTGCAATCGCCGGCGACAAGGCGTTTGAGGCAATGGTCAACAAGATTGGGGACAAGGGTGTGAGCCTTGAGCGCATCAACCACTTCATGAAGGTTCTCCAAGGTGCCAACGAGCCTCAGCCCGAGCAGAGTGCTGCAACCGATAGTGCAGAATAAACCGAACACATGATAACAATAGGCATCTATAGTCATTGATAGGTGCCTATTTTTTTAACTTTTACACGAAATATATGTTAGTAGAACGTCCGCCTTTGCTCTATCGCATGCTGTTTCCCGAAACGGTGTGGCGCATCCACAAGCGTGAGCACACGGTATACCTTACCTTTGACGACGGTCCTGTGCCCGAGGTTACGCCGTGGGTGCTCGACACGCTCGACCGCTATGGCATCAAGGCTACTTTCTTTATGGTGGGCGACAACGTGGCTCGCAACCCCGAACTCTATGAGGAAGTGAAACGGCGTGGCCACAGCGTGGGCAACCACACCATGAATCACATGCAGGGCGCAAAGGTGAACACCCGCACCTACCTGCGCAATGTGTTCATGGCACACGAACTTATCGGGTCGTCGCTCTTCCGACCGCCCCACGGGTTGCTGCGATGGGCACAGTCGAAGGTGCTGCGCTCGCGTTTCCAAATAATCATGTATGACCTGGTTTCGCGCGACTACAGCAAGAAACTCAACGGAGAGCAGGTGTTCAATAACGTCAAGAAATATGCCCGCAACGGCTCTATCATCGTTTTCCATGACTCGATTAAGGCCGAGAAAAACATGAAATATGCTCTCCCGCGTGCTATAGAGTGGCTCATGGAGCAAGGTTATAGTTTTGACAAAATCCCCATGTGATATTGAAAGCCTCATCAAGCAACGGGCTTCCGAGCTCGACCTTGATGCCTGCGGCATAGCACGCGCTCATGCCGTAGACCCTGCTGCTGTGCAACGCTACCGCGAGTGGCTCGAAAGCGGGGGCAACGGTTGCATGGACTATGCTGCGCGATACCTCGATGTGCGCGATAATCCCGAACTCTTGCTTGAAGGCGCACGAAGTGTTATTGTAGTGGCGATGAACTACTACCCGGCTCGCAGGCAGAGCGATGATGCCCCGCAGTTTGCCTATTATGCCTACGGACGCGACTACCACGAGGTGATGCGCGACCGCTTGCAGAGGTTGGCTGCATACATACGCGAACTGGATGAAGGCTGCGCAACGCGTTGCTGTGTCGATACTGCCCCGTTGCGTGAGCGCTATTGGGCTACGCAGGCCGGCGTGGGCTTTGTGGGACGCAACAATACCCTCATAGTGCCCGGAAAAGGCTCGTTTTTCTATCTGGGAGCGATAGTCACGACACTTGAACTTACGCCCGACGAGCCATGCACGCTCACTTGCGGCGACTGCGGCTTGTGTGAGACTGCTTGCCCGGCAGGTGCCCTCAAGGGAGGCAAACCCGTGGACGCTTCTCGTTGCTTGTCGTGCCTCACGATAGAGTATCGCGGCGAATTACCCGAGTGGAGCCGTGAGGCCCTGGGGAACCGCGTTTATGGCTGCGACGAGTGCCAGCGATGCTGCCCTCATAACCGTAATGCCCGACCGACCGCCGTACCCGAACTGCAACCCAGCGAAGAGTTCATGTCGCTCACTGCCGAGCGCATCATGGCAATGGATCAGGCGGAATTTTCGCGTATTTTCTCTCATAGCGCGGTTAAGCGCACCAAGTTGGCAGGCCTGCAGCGCAATATGGCCCACATCCTCAAGAAATGAATTGATGCCTTATAGAGATATAAGGTCTTGGGTAGGTCAAGTAGAACGTCTTCGACGTACAATGTGGATTGGCGTCAAAATCCCCAGGTAGGTCGCTGCGCTCCCTAACCTGGGGTTACTCAAGTGAAAACGTCTTCGACGTTTGGTTTGTCTGTTTCTTATGCGCCCTGAAGGGGCAATGGTGCTCTTAGCCCAGGGCAACGCCCAGGGTAAAGAATATTCGCAATGTGACGCCCTGAAAGGGCAAAAGCATTATTTTCCTATTTCTTATTGCTGGGGTTGTGCCTTGATGTTGAGGTCGCGCTGCGGGAACGGAATCTCGATGCCGTTGTCGTTGAGGGCATTGTAGATTTGCTCCTTAACACGGGCGGTGTCGCTGAGGATTGTCTTCACCCTGAGCCATACCACTACGTCAAGGTCTACGCTGCTCTCGCCGAAGTTCTCAAACAGCACCTGGATGCCTTTCTTCTTGTCGTAGAAGTCGAGTTGCGAGAGTCGGTCAATGATAATCTGGCGCACCTTGTCCACATGCGAACCATAGGCAACGCCCACTACGATGACGGCCTTCTCATAGCCGTGGTTGCGGGTGAGGTTCTTGAAGTTCTTGCTGAACAACTGGCTGTTGAGGAACGCGATTACCGAGCCGTCGATGGTTTCAATCATGGTGCTCTGGTAGTTGATGTTGTCGACCTTGCCGCGAATGCCGTCGCACTCGATGATGTCGCCTATCTTCACGCGGCCGCTCATGAGCGACAAGCCGTAGAAGAGATTCTCGAGGGTGTCCTTCATCGCGAAACCGATACCGGTAGAGAGACCTGTAAGGATGAGGGTGATACCTGCGCGGTTCACGTCAAGTGTTACGAGTACGATGTAGATGTAGACGCCCCAACCCAGATACTTGAGTATATTGATTGACAGCGACACAGCCTTGTTCTTAGACTTGGTCTTCCACTCACGCCACAGGATGTAGGAGTTGATGCAGATGTATATCAGGTAGTTGAACACAAATCCCAGTGCCACCACGAAGAGCAGCAAGTGCAGCGAGATGACGATTACATCGGGCAGGTTGACATACTTGGTAGTGAACACGGTGTAGCACCACTCGGTGAGGTCAAACACCTTTGCCGCCCAGTAGATAGAGCCTGCCACACTATAGGTTGCTGCAATGGGGATAACCATCTTGTAGATAGCGTCGTAGAACCATGTCTGGCGTATGTCGGCGCTGTCGCTAATGTGCTTATCCTCGTAGCGGTGCAGCAAGTCGTAGATAACGGTGATGCCCTGGATGGCAGTGAGTTGGATGATCCACCAGATGAGCAACTGTACCGACATGAGCATGTAACCGCTCCACGCTATGCAGAGCGCCGCTATCATCACGATGAGCGAGATATAGGTGTAGAACATGTCGCTGCGGGGCATGAGTTTGCTCTTGCGTCGCACCACGATGAACTGCCAGATGGTGCACAGCAGCAGAATGAGGGGGAATGTGAGGTTAACGAGGGTGTTGGGTGCAAATGTGATGCGGTAGATGAACACCACAAAGCCTACAACCATGATTGGGATATAGAGCGACACTGCTTTGTTCACGAGGTCGCCCGCGATGCGTATGAGCAGCGACATCATGATGGCTACCACCAGCCATGCATACTCGCTGAGCAGACTTGATGCCATCACCATGAAGTAATGTTTCTCGGCAACCTTCGATACTATAAATGTTGCTATGGCAAAGAGCAATGCGCTTGCGCAGGCAATGATTACCAGGCGTTTTTTCTTAAAGTCGTCGGTAACGAATCGTTTGGGAACGAGAAAACGTATAACCGCGGTGCTCAAGATGCTCGATCCGACAATGTAGACCACGATGAAGATAAACAGGAAGGTAATGAGGTTGCCTCGCCACTCGCTGCGTGCCTCATTGCTGGGGCTATACTTGTCGTGAATGTCGTTCTTGCTTGTCCTGATGTATCGGGGCAGTTGCATGAGCATTGTGGTATAGCTCTGGTCGCCGTTGATGAAGATGTTGCGGCGAATTTTTTCATAAGACATCACGGCAAAGTCGTTGAGCCTCTTGGCCTCTCCAAAGATATACAAGGCCTTCTTTTGTGTCTTTTCGAGTTGCAACTGGTGCACGGCCATGTCGGTGGCGATGGTGTGTGCCAGTGTAGCGCAACTGTCGCGGTTTTGCCGCATAACGCTATCGGTGAGCAGGAACGACGGGATGTCCTTGAGGGCTTTCTCAAGACGCACATACTGCTTTACCTGAGAGTTGTATTTCTCGGCAAACGCTTCGAATGGCATCATGCGCTTTGTCATGTTGTTATACAAAGAGGTCGCTTCGTTGCAGGCATAAGTGAGGTCAAACACATAGTCGCTCTTCTGCGAGTAAAGCATAAGTTCAATCTGCTGACAGCGATTCATGGTCTCGACCATGTTGCGGTCGAACATCTTGTTCATCTCGGCGAATCGTTGCATGCGTGCAAGTTCTTCCTTGTGTGTACTTGAAAGTTCGGTGCACAGCACGCTCAGCGTGTTCTTGAGGTTGTGCTCCTTGAGCACTGCGTGGCCGCTCAGCGAGCCCGCCACTATCAATGCGATTGCAAATAATATTCGTTTAAGCATATAATTTGATTTATATTATTCAATATTCCATCCTTTGACATGACCTTGTGTAGTAACAAGGTTGTTGTTCCCTCCGTAGATTACGTTAAGCTGGTCTGGTCCGGCACCCGAGAGGGTTTTCCATTTGTTTAGGCCTTTGAAAAAGTCTTGTGAAAATGTTTTCCCTGACTTTATTTCGTAAGCTACAGCTACTTCGCCATTATACTCGAGCAAGTCGACTTCATTGCCTTGGCTATCCCTCCAAAAACGCAAATCGGGTTCTTGTACATTGTTGTATGCACGTTTTATGAACGAATTGATTACAAGGTTTTCAAATAAACCTCCACGCAGATAGTGCGATTGTACCTGGTCGGCCGATGTGATTCCGAGAAGCGAACAAGCCAGCCCTGTATCGTAGAAATACAACTTTGGTGTTTTTACCAGGCGTTTGGCATAGTTGTTCCAGTCGGGTCGAAGCATGTAACATATATAACTTGCCTCCAGAATTGATAACCACGACGCTGCTGTGGGAACGCTAATACCACATTCGTTGGCAAGTGAAGATGTATTGAGAAGTTGCCCAATACGCCCTGCGCAGAGTTTTATGAATCGTGTAAAAGTGCTTAGGTTGCCGATGTTTTTAATTAACCTAACATCGCGTTCAACATATGTCTGTATGTAGTGTGGATAGTATTCGTTGGGGGCAATTTGTTTGTCGTAAAGTCTTGGATAACCACCGTAAAATATCTCTGCATCAATACTGTGAGGTAATATTCCCGCTTCGTTCAACTCATTGTGGGAGAAAGGAAGCAATTTCAATATTGCGGTTCGCCCTGCAAGAGTTTGATTGATGCTCTCCATGAGTTGGAAATTATGGCTGCCTGCAAGCATGTATACCCCGCATTCGTCGAGGTTGTCTACATGCGTCTGTATGTAAGAGAATAGACTTGGCACGCGTTGTACCTCGTCAATGATGGTGTGGCTGGGGTATGTCGCGATGAAGCCACGAGGGTCGTTCATGGCAAACTCGCGCATATCAATATCTTCGAGCGATACGTATTTGTACTGCGGGAAGACATGCTTGAGTAGTGTTGATTTGCCTGATTGGCGTGGACCTGTGATGGTCACAATGGGGTATTTGCCCGCATAGTACTCTAGCTTTGCTTGTAATTCTCGTTTTATCATAAGAAAATTTCTTGATTTGCTGCAAAGTTAGTGAATCGACTTTAAAATTGCAAATTTTTCTTGCAAATTTAAAGTTGGATTTTAAAATTGCAAGGTTTTTAGGGGGTGCGTGATTTGTTTTGGGGGGGGATGTTCTCGGAGTTCTCTGAGTTCTTCGAGTTCTCAGAGTTCTCGGAGGTTTCATTGTTCCCACAGTGGCTTTGGCGATGGGGATGCGTGTGGGAGC
>DCGA01000198.1:16918-24213 GCA_002314465.1 bacterium UBA1790
GCGGACGGCGCGGGGGCGTCGTCCCTACAGTGGGGGTGGTGTATGCGTGGTGTGGGGTGTCTTCGTGCGGGGTTAACGCATGGTTGTGGTGAATGCCTTGGGTCGCTGGAGCGTCTGCTTGTAGACGCGGCCCCAGGAGTCGGTTACGCGTACCTCGACGGGTGCGGTAGCAGTTGTTGCCTGTGCCACAAACATGTGGTTGGTGTTGATGGCGCGGCATATACCGGGTTTGCGGTTCTTCTGCTTGATGATGCCCACGCTTGAGCACAGCACGTGCAGCGGGTCGATGGCAACGGTGCGGGTAACTGCCAGGGGTTTGCCTTCCTCGAGTACCTCCACCTTCCAGTCGGTGTCGTAGTCAAAGACGTTTACCATGATTTGGTTGGCGGGAGCATCGTTATACATCATCTGCTTGGGGTAATACTCAACGAGCTTCTTGATTTCGGGGCTTGTGCGGTAGAACTCGCTCACGGTGTTCATGTCGTAGACGCGCATCTGAGCGCTGCCCACGCTGTCGACCGGGTCGATGGCTGTGTAGCGCAACTTCACGTCGGTGCCGTTGATGCTGTAGAGTTCGTAGCCAGCGGGCGAACCGTCGCGGCACAGGTGGCGGGGTGAGTAGTTGCCGGTGTACCACCAGGTGGCACACACGGCGGCGATGTTGTTCTCGTGTATATTAGGGAACATGCGCGGGTGCGCGTGATAGTTGTAATGAGAGTGTCCCGACACGAAGTTCACGTTCTTGAAGCCGTGGAACACGTTGTCGAGCAGATACACGTTGTTGCCGTCGAGGTAGGGTGTAGCTTGGAACTTGCCGTCGGTGGCCACGCGCCACGTTTGCGAGTGAACGGCCACGATGACGGGTGCGTCCTTGTCGGCGACGCGCTTGAGGTCTTCCTTGAGCCATGCCAGTTGCTCGGCGCTCACCATGTCGTCATATCCCTGGTCGCCCACGATGCCTTCGTTCTGCTTCTCGTCGGTAGCGAGGTTCTTATAGAAGATGTCGTCGAGCACGATGATGTGTAGACGGCCCAAGTTGAGCGAATAGTAGCGCGGACCCATATTCTCGCGGAAGGGACCCGACGACAGGAAGTCGCATGCCGGGCCAGCCGCCACAGCGGCGTCATTGTCGTGGTTGCCCATCACGTGATACACTGTAGTGGGGTAGTTGTTGCGGCCAAGCAGGTCCAGGTACTCGCGGTACATGAACTTGTTGCAGTACCAGAACTCGTCCCACACTACATCGCCCAGGAAGAGAGAGTATACTTTCTCGCGCGAATTCTCCACCACGCGGTGAACCGATGTCATGAACAGGTTCTCGAACTGGCGTGAGTCCTCGTTGCGTGCTGCAAGGTGCAGGTCGGTGGCAACGATGAGTTTGTAGCGGTCGTTATCAACCTTGTTGAGAGAGAAGTCGCGCTTCTCGCACAGATTCTTGTCGCTGCTGAGCGGAGCCCAGAATGCGGGCATGAAGCCATTGCTTGTGGTTGCCTCGTAGCCCGAGGGAAGCACGTAGAACACATATCCGTTCTCCTTGCCCGAGTCAAGGGCGTAGCGGCCTTGCGAGTCGGTAGTGGCCCACTTGTAGCCATCGCTTACCGATACTCCGGGCACACCCTCTCCGTTGCAGGTTATGGTGCCGGTTACGTTGTTGCCTGCGATGCAGGTTGTGGTGCTCATCAGGGCAGTGAATGCCGCGAGCAATGCTTTGGTCGTTTTCATCTGTGCTTGAGGTTTTGTTGTTAAAATCGGTCACTTGGCATATCCAAGTGACCGATTTGTATTAGTGGAGCCGATTGAACTCGGCGTTAAGTCGGATTACCATCCGGGGTTCTGGCCCAGGTTGGGATTGAGCAGAAGCTGACCTGCGGGGATGGGATACAGGTAGTGCTTAGCCTCGAACTTGCGAACCTGACTGCCCTGTGATGCATCGTAATAAGTGCCGGTGGCAGCATTAGTGTGCTCAGCAAGGATTGCTGCATCGGGCTCGTTCTTGATGTCGGCGCCGAGTTGGATGTCGGGATTCTTAGCAGTGTCGAGCTTGTCGAGCTGGTGCCAACGGATGAGGTCCCAGTAGCGGAAGTCGTTATCGAACATGAGCTCGCAACGGCGGCAACGGCGAATCTCCCAGATGAGGTCGCTCACGCCCATGTCGTTAGCGGGATCGCTAAAGCCAACGGCAACGTTGAGGTTGGGAAGCTCGGCGCGTGCCATGAGCTTGTTGATAGAGTTGTCGAGGTCGGTCTGGGTGATTGTTCCCAGTTCGGCCTTAGCCTCGGCATAGTTGAGGTAAACAACAGCCAGCCAGAATACGGGAGCGTCGTTGTAGCTCTTGTAAGCCACTGTACGGTAGTTAACGTCGAATGAAGTGTTGTCATACTTAGCCACACCGTAGCCGGTTGAAGAGTGCATCTGCATAGCGCCTGCACGCTTCCACTCGCGGTGAGTGTAGTAGATGACGGGGTCGGTAGTCTCGCTGAGTCGCTTGTCGCGCACTGCGAGCATACCCTCGATGTTCATGTCGCCGTTAGCGTCGGGAGTAGCAACGATGGTCTTGTCCTCGCTTGTGAGAGCCAGGGGCTTGCCGTCCTTGAACAGGTAGCTGTCGAATGCGTCCTTGGTCATACCGTAGATTTCGGTAGAAGAGCAGGTCCAGTCGGCCATTGAGTGCATGTAGTAGTCCTTAACGTAGGCCTTGTACATGATCATCTCGTTGTTCTTGGCGAGTGACTCGCTGATGTAGTTCTCCTTGTAGCTGGGGTTGAGAGAATAGCCCTTGCCCATTACGTATGAGCAAGCTTCAACACAAGCGTTGAGGAACTTCTTAGCGCCTTCAACATCGGCAGCCTTGCCGTTCTCGGCCTGGGTGCGATACTTGCGGAAAGTACCTTCCCACAGGCAGATGTCGGCCTTGAGAGCCTGAGCCATCTGGCGAGAGAACTCAATCTTAGATGAAGACTCGTTGATGTTGGCAACAGCGAAGTTGAGGTCTTCGAGAACCTTGTCCATAACCTGGTCGCGGTCGGTGCGAGCGCCGTAGAGCTCAGCATCGTCGGTAAGGTCAAGAACCTTCTCGGTGTAAGTAACATCGCCGAATGCGCGTACCAGCTTGTAGTAGTTGTAAGCACGCATGAGGCGGGCGATACCTGTGTAGTGAGCCTTCTTGGCGTCGGTCAGTGAAGACTGAGCAACACCCTCGATGATAGTGTTGGCGCGGCGCACCTCGGTGTAACCGTTGCTCCAGTCGCCAATGGCAGAGGGAACATTCACGAATTTCCATGTCTGGAAGCTCTGGCCATGTACCTGGTCGTCGCTCAGAGACTTGAAGTAGAACAAACCGTCGGTACCAGTGCCGTAGCCCACGAATGACTCGTAGAACTTGTTGATCTGGCCCTGAACATTACTCTCTGTACTCCAATAGGCAGGATTGTTGGTCTGCTTGTCAAGCGGCTCCTTGTCGAGAAGGTCGTTGCAACTTACAAGTGCCATTGACAATGCAAATAAGCCTAAAATATATTTCTTAATTTTCATTGTAATATTCTTTTATTAATGAAACAACCTGTGATTTAGAATGTCACCTGCAGACCGAATGATACTGTGCGGCTGATGGGTGTTACACGGCCCCAAGTTGAGTAAGAAGCCATGTAGCTTGCGCTGCGGCGCTCGTCGGTGTTAACCTCGGGGTCGATAGCAGCATCGTAGCCACGATACAGGGTGAAGGGGTTGGTTGTGCTGAAGTATACACGCACCTTCTCGAGGTAAGCCTTGCGAGTGAGGTTCTGGGGCAGAGTGTAACCCAGGGTGATGTTCTTCAAGCGCAGATAAGACATGTGTACAACATACTTGGTCTGGGGGTAGAAGTCGTGGTTACCGTTGTCGAGAACGGGAACTGTACCCTTACCGGCATTACCCGGCCACAACAGGGGATAATCGTTGCTCTGGTCGATGTAGTAAGTGTCGGTTGCGCTGTCGTAAGAGTTGTAGCTCAGCTGATTAGCATAGATAACCTGACCGTTCATCATGGGCATGATGAAGGGAGACTGTGTCCATACGTCGTGCTTGCCCACGCCCTGGAAGAACAGGTCGAGGTCGATGCCCTTGTAAGTGCCGCCCAGGTGGAAGCTGTACTCGTAGCGAGGCAGTGTGTTACCAATCTTCACGAGGTCACCGTGGTCTTCCTCGGTACCCTTGCCGTAGTCGATAACGCCGTCGTCGTTCTGGTCGACGAACTTGATGTTACCGGGGCCATAGTGGAAGTTACCCTGCTCGAGGCCCTTCTGGCTTGCTACGCCGGTTGCGTAGTTCCAGCTGCCGTCGCTGTTCTTGCTTGTGAAGTCGTCGGTAGTGAAGTAACGGTCGGTCTCGAAGCCCCAGATGTCGCCGTAGTTCTTGCCAGTGTAGTTGGTGTTGAGCAGACGGGTGTCATCGCTCCACTTGGTAATCTTGGTTGTTGCATCGCCAATGTTGAAGCTTGCATAGAGACCCAGGTCGCGGGTGAACTGCTTGCGCCAGCTGATTGAGAATTCCCAACCGCGTGTGCGGAGTGAACCTGCGTTGGTGTAGGGAGCACTTGTACCGAGAACTGCGGGCATCACCTTACCGGGAGCGAGCATGTCCACGTTGTCGCGCTGGTACCAGTCAAATCCCAGAACAATCTGGTCGTTGAGGAAACCGAGGTCGAGACCTACGTTGGTAGTGCGGATAGTCTCCCAAGTGAGGCTCTTAGAAACGAATGAGGGAAGATTCTGCTGAGTGATCTTCAGGCCGCTTGCGTTAAGCCAGTTGGTGCTGCTTGCAGCTACTGCCGAGATAGTCTCAACGAACATGTTGTCGCCTACAGCCTCGTTACCGATTTCACCATAAGAGAGACGCAGCTTACCGTTAGATACTACGTCGCGGATGCCCTCCCAGTAGCTTTCCTGAGAGAAGCGGTAACCCAGAGATGCCGAGGGGAAGAATGCCCAGCGGTCGCCTGCGGGGAAGCGAGACGAACCGTCGTAACGGCCATTGAGCTCGAGCAGATAGATGCCCTTGTAGTCATAGTTGATACGTCCGAAGTAACCTGCTGTAGCCGAGTGGCCGTGGCTGCTGTCGGTAGTGATAGCGCCTGTAGCGAGGTTGAGCTCGGGCATGTTAACATCGAGGAGGTCCTTGCGGTCAACGCTCTGCCACTTCCACTCGCGGCCTTCAGCGTTGGCACCTACCATCAGGTTGATGTTGTGTGCTTCGTTGATGCTCTTAGCATAGTTAGCATAAGCATTGAAAATCCAACCGTTGCGCTTGCTGTGGTTGTTGGTTACGCTGGTGCTTGTCGACAGGTAAGAGGGAGAGCCGAAAGTACTTGTCCATGAGTTGTAGCCATAGACGGGAGCGGTCGATGACACGCGGTCAACGTTGTTCACGTCGTAGGTGTAGTCGATGTTTACAGTAAGGTCCTTGGTCACGTTAGCCTTTGCAAAGCCTGTGATGCGGGTGTTGTAAGTGTTGGTGGTAGTAGTGGGAGCAGCCTTGCGATAGAGGATATCGTTACGCAGGTCTACGCCGTCGATAGTACCATAGGGGAAGTAAGAACCCCAGCGCCACATGTACTGATAAGTGTAGCGGCCGGTGTTGGCGCTCTGGAAGCGCTTGTTGCCGTAGTTGAAGCGAACGCCCACTTGCAGCCAGTCGGTTACGTTGGTTGTGAGGTTAGCCATTGCACTGTATTTGCGGCGAGTGTCGGGGTTGAATGCCATGACGCCTTCCTTGTCGCTGTAGCCGAAGCTTGCGTAGTACTTGGTCTTGTCGGTAGCGCCCGATACGTTCACGTTGTGGTTCTGAGCGGGAGCCCACTTCTGGAACATGATGCCTGTTACATCCCAGTCACCATAGAAGAACCAGTGGCCTGTGTTGGGGTCAACGTAGTAGTCACCCACGTTCTGGTCGTTCTGGTAGCGGCGCAGTTCGCCGTAACCCAGTTTGCCGCTGTTCTGCTCGGCCCACAGCTTAGCCTTGGGGAGCATTTCCTCGAAGTACATACCGAATACCTCGGGGTTCTTGGTGTTAGAGTGCTCATAGGCCTCGAGGGCAGCCTCAATCTGCTTCACTGTCGAGGGATACTCGGCAAGGTAAGTGGGCTGGTCCCAAGAGAAGTTGTTGTCATACTTGATGCGAATCTTCTCGCCCTTCTCGGCACCGCTCTTGGTGGTGATGAGAATCACACCGAAGGCTGCACGTGCACCGTAGATAGAGCTTGAAGCAGCGTCCTTGAGCACGCTGATGCTCTTGATGTCGTTGCCGTTGAGCATAGAGATGTCGTCCATGGGAACACCGTCGACGATGATGTAGGGTGATGATGTACCGCTGTTGCTCAGGGTACCCATACCGCGAATCTTCATCACGGGGTTGTCGTCGATGTCACCGCTGTTGTTGATGATAGACAGGCCGGGAACTGCACCCTGCAGAGCCTTGTCGATATCCTGGGTGGGACGAGAAGAAAGGGTCTTGTCGACATCCACGGTACTTACTGCACCGGTGAGGTTAACTTTCTTCTGCTGGCCGTAACCCACAACAACTACTTCGTCGAGGTTGGCATTGTCGGTTGCCAGTTGCACCTTCATGCCGTTGACAGCCTTAGTAACTACGGTCTTGTAACCGATGAAAGAGATTTGAAGTTTAGCATTATTGCTGGCCTTCAGTGAGAACGAACCGTCGACATCGGTGGTGGTGCCTCGGGTTGTACCAAGTTCAACGATACTTGCGCCGATAACGGCCTCGCCGTTCTCGTCAACTACAGTACCTTTCACAAATCCGGTGTTTGCCGAAACTGCTTGTGGAGCGGGAGCTGCATAGGTGTAGCTCACACCAGAACACGCAAGCAAAAGAGCGCCCATAAGGGCAATCTGTTTTTTCATACGCACTTCTTTTTGGTTGGTTATTAATTAGTTTTTAAATATTTGTCTCTTGCAGTGAATTATGTCACGTTTTGTCACATCGTTGGGGGGGTATATACATACACACTCTCAACAGAGGTTTTGTTTTCGCAAATTTACGTTTTTTTCTGTGATATTCCAAGTTTTTTAACACAAATGTAAAATAATATGTAATGCCGGGTGTGTGTTTTTTGGGGGGAGCTCGGAGTTCTCGGAGGTTTTATTGTCGCCGCAGTGTTTGTGGTGAGCAGTAGCGGTGGTGGTCGCGCACCTTCGGCGCGCAAGGGGTGTGTGTTCCTTGTCCCCGGCCTGTGACCGGGGTTAATATCGCTGACGCGATGTGTCGCGCTTCCAGCGCTATGTGGGGTTGCGTGGATGTGGGTG
>DCGA01000198.1:24286-24419 GCA_002314465.1 bacterium UBA1790
GCGCGGGGGCGTCGTCCCTACAGGTATGGTATATTTCATGTGGTGGTGCGTCGTCCCTACAGGTATGGGTGTTAACAGGGTGCGTCGGGGTGGTGACGGTCTTTTTGAGGTGTTATCCCATACCTAAAGGCAT
>DCGA01000096.1:0-11061 GCA_002314465.1 bacterium UBA1790
ACTGAGGACGTATGACATACATCTTCTCATAGAGGTGCGACTTATTCACGATGCCGTTGTTGTACAGGTCGTTGTCGGCCTCAAGTAGCGATACCAGCACGGCAAACTCACAACCTTTTTTCTTGCGGTCCTCGTCAAGCTTCTTGAGGAACTCCTCGTTCTTGTGCTTGGTGGTAGTAGTATCCATCTCGTTCTTCATCTCAAACATGATTGAGATGTACTCGACACCATCCTCATAGTCACGGAAAATAAAATCGCCCTTGGTTTCCCCAGCCACTCTTGCATCATTGTCCTTCCCGAAGTAAGCATTAGGCATGAGGGGGCGAATGTACTGCTCAAACTCGATGCTGCAGTGCTGCTCAAGGGTTTCACCCACCATCTTGGTCGACAGCTTGGTCTTCAAGTCCTTATAGTAATCGACCTGCTGCTGCAGCGAACCCACTCTAAGTTCGTAACTCTCCTTTATAGCATTGGCCTCGTTGGCAGACTTCTGCTTTTCAAGTTCAACGTTGGCCTTGAGTTGGGCGATCTCCAGGTCCTTGTTCTGCAAGGTCTGCTGCGTCTTTCCCTGTTCTTCAAGCAACGCGAGTTTCAGTTCGGTTGCGCTCTTGTCGGCGGCGGCATCAAGTTGGCTCTTGAGGCGGTCAATCTCGGCATCCTTGGCGCTAAGCTGTATGTCCTTCTGGTTAAGCGTTGCCTGGAAGTTCTTCTCGGCATTGGCAGCGGCAAGTTTCTCCTCGGCCTTGTGCTGGTCGTGCAGCGACGCGATGCGACGCTCGAGTTCGGCGTCAAACTCGGCGGTTTTTACTTGACTAACGATTGAAGCATAATCTTCTTCGTTCACTGTGAATGCCTTGTGACAGTTGGGACAAATGAGTTCTTTCATATGTTGTGATTAAATTAAGATTTGCGCGGTTGATAAGTGTCGCTCTCTATTTGCAAATTTACGTCATTTTTCTTTTCATTCCAACCTTAGCGGTGATTTTTATTTTCACAACTGGCCTCCGTTACATTATTATATAATATATATGTGTGATGCTTTGTGTGATAGCAGAAATTTTTGTAACTTTGGACGGAAACTAAAAACAACATCATTATGGCATATTTCAAATCACTCATGGCTTGCGCCCTCATGTGCGCCTTAGCAACACAGGCTGCAGCCGACGTAGTTACCCCCGAGAGCACAGGATTTACGTTTACCGACACCAAGGTGGTAAAAACAACTCCCATCAAGGACCAGTACCAGACGGGCACCTGCTGGTGCTTCTCGGTCACCGCGTTCCTCGAGAACGAGATTCTGCGCACCACCGGCAAGGAGGTCGACTTGAGCGAGATGTACACCGTGCGCTGCCTCTACCCCGAAAAGGCGCAGAAGTTCATGCGCATGGAGGGCGAGATGCGCTTTAACCAGGGCGGCGGAATCATGGACGTGATTTACGCATGGGATAAGTATGGCGCTGTCCCCGAGAGCGTTTATGCGGGCATGAACTACGGCGAGGAGAAGCACGACCACCTCGAACTAATAGCTGGCATGAAGGGCTACATGAAGGGTATCGTGGCTAAGCCCGGCAAGCGCTATTCTACCGCTTGGCTCAGCGCCATCAACGGCATCCTCGACGCCTATCTGGGCAAGGTTCCCGAGTCGTTCACCGTCGACGGCACCCAGTACACACCCAAGTCTTATGCCGCTTCGTTCGGCCTCAACATGAACGACTACCAAGCGTTCTCTTCGTTCACCCATCATCCTTTCTACGAGGACTTTATCATCGAGATTCCCGACAACTGGCTGTGGACCCGAATGACCAATGTGCAACTCGACGAAATGGAGCAGATCGTAGACAATGCCATCAACAACGGATACTCGGTGGCATGGTCGGCCGACATGAGCGAGAAGACATGGCAATGGGACAACGGATATGCCATCATGCCCGTGCTCAAAGACGAGAAAAACATGGACGCCAAGGAACTGGCGCGCTGGAAGAAACTCCCCGACAAAGACCGCAATACCGAACTCTACGAGTTTAACGGACCGCAGCCCGAGATGGTTATCACCCAGGAGGTAAGACAGCAGATGTTCGACTCCTTTGAGACCGTCGACGACCACCTCATGGTCATCGTGGGACTCGCCAAGGACCAGAAGGGCAACAAGTTCTACAAGGTAAAAAACTCTTGGAACACCAACCAGATTTACGACGGCTACATCTATGTGTCGAGCGCCTACTTCCGCGCCAAGACCATCGACATCATGACCCACCGCGACGCCATTCCCGCCGCCATCAAGGCCAAGCTCAAATAATCGGTGAAAATTCGTGTGCAAACCCAAAAATCTGCGAGTTCTGCGGGTTCTGCGAGAGGTTAACCACCCATCGCGAAACATAAATATCTTATGTTCTTAAATCATCAGGCAATGCCTTTTGTTCTTATGTCTAAAAATCATAAAATCCGTGAGATCCGTGAGATCTGTGCGAGGAAAATCCCCCCAACGCGAAGCTTTATAGTCTTTTTGTCCTTTTAGTCAAAAAACATAAAATCCGCGGGTTCTGCGAGTTCTGCGAGAGGCTTACCCCCCATCGCGAAGCTTTATAATTTCTTTCAGTCCTAAAAATTCACTACCTTTGTAGCATGAAACAATATCTCGACCTCGTTAAGCATGTAATGGACAACGGCACCCTCAAGGAAGACCGCACCGGCACCGGCACACGCAGTGTGTTTGGCTACCAGCTGCGATGCAACCTCGAAGACGGTTTCCCATTGCTCACTACTAAGAAAGTACACTTGAAGTCAATCATTTACGAACTCCTGTGGTTCCTCAAGGGCGACACCAATGTGCGCTGGCTCCAGGAGCACGGCGTGAGGATTTGGAACGAGTGGGCCGACGAGAACGGCGAACTCGGTCCCGTGTACGGACACCAGTGGCGCTCGTGGCCCGACTACAACGGCGGCAGCATCGACCAGATTGCCAAGGTGGTCGAGGATATAAGGAACAACCCCAACTCGCGCCGACACATCGTGAGCGCATGGAATGTGGCCGAGGTCAACAACATGGCTCTGCCCCCGTGCCACTCGCTGTTCCAGTTCTATGTTGCCGACGGCAAACTGAGCCTGCAACTCTACCAGCGCAGCGCCGACCTCTTCCTGGGCGTACCCTTCAACATCGCTTCTTATGCACTGCTGCTCATGATGGTAGCACAGGTCACAGGCCTCAAGCCCGGTGAGTTCATCCATACCTTTGGCGACGCTCACATCTACCGCAACCACTTCGAGCAAGTGAAGGAACAACTGTCGCGCACTCCCCGCGCTTTACCCCGCATGAAACTCAACCCCGACGTGAAGGAACTGCTCGACTTTACCTACGAGGACTTCACTCTCGAGGACTACGATCCCTACCCCGCCATCAAGGGTGTGGTGAGCGTATAAACAACATCGCATTTACGACACATTTTCATAGAACTCCGGGCACCGGCGTGGTACTCGGAGTTCTACAATAAAACCACCGAAAATAATGACTCCCGACGGACGCGAATTATGCGCTATTGTCGTTATCGACGACAAGGGCGCGATAGGCAACAAGGGCGGACTGCTGTGCCACCTGCCTGCCGACCTTAAACATTTCAAAATCATCACAATGGGGCACTCCATCGTGATGGGACGACACACCCTTGAATCGTTTCCCAAGGGACCGCTGCCGGGACGACAGAACATCGTCATTTCGCGCAACCCGCGCTATGCCCCCGAGGGCGTGACAATGGCACACAGCATCGACGGCGCTCTCAACGCGGCAACCATGCCGGGAGCAGTATTCGTGATAGGCGGAGCACAGGTCTATGCCGCCACTTTCGACATGGTCGACACGCTCTACCTCACCCGCATTCACCATGCCTTTGAAGAAGCCGATGCGCATTTCCCCGAAATCAATCCCGATGAGTGGACCGAGGTCGAGCGCGAAGAACACGATGCCGACGAGCGCAACCGCTATCCCTACACTTTTATTACGCTGAAACGCAAATAATTAGCCTATAGGCCAACTCGTCACAGGAACACCAGGGCCGTCCTCTTTTCAGGGGGCGGCTCTGTTTGTTATGCTACGCCACAACGGTGGTGTTACCGCAATATTTGCAGACGTAAACATTTCTGGTCTTTTTGTGCCGCAAAATGGACAAAAACATACATTTTTGGGGGTTGTTAATAACTTTTTCAAGAAAAAATTAAAAAAATGGAATTTCGTTTTGTAAATTCCCAAAAAATTTCCGTAACTTTACACCCTAATTAAAAATAAGGCGAAAATCACTTAAAAACAAACAACCCGAACCCCAAAATGGAGCAACCCGTTTACCACATCCCGGCTTTACTCAACGAGTGCATGGAAGGACTTGACATCAAGCCCAACGGCACCTATGTGGACGTTACTTTCGGTGGCGGTGGACACAGCAGGGCCATCATGGAGCGCCTGGGAGCCGACGGGCATCTCTACGGACTGGACCAGGACATGGATGCCTACCAGAACCGTTTGCACGACGACCGGTTTACATTTGTACACAGCAATTTCGCCTACATCAAGAATTTCATGCGTTTCTACGGCGTGGATGGCGTTGACGGCATCCTTGCCGACCTGGGCGTTTCGTTCCACCACTTCGACGACAGCGAGCGTGGTTTCTCGTTCCGTTTCGACGGACGCCTCGATATGCGCATGAATCGCGACGCACAGATGGACGCATGCCAGCTCATCGCTACCTACAGCGAGCAGCAACTGTCCGACGTGCTCTACCTCTATGGCGAACTCAAGCAAGCGCGACGCATGGCAGCAGCCATCGTCAAGGCTCGCCGCAACGAGACCATCGAGACCACTGCACAGTTGGCCGCCATCGTCAAGCCTTTCATCAAGCCCAACCAGGAGAAGAAAGAACTGGCAATGGTGTTCCAGGCTCTGCGCATCGAGGTAAACCACGAGATGGACGTGCTGGCACAACTGCTCCAGGCTTCGCTCGACGTGCTCAAGCCCGGCGGACGTCTGGCAGTGATCACCTACCACTCGCTCGAAGACCGACTGGTGAAGAACTTCATGCGCAGCGGCAACATCGAGGGAAAGGTAGAGAAAGACTTCTTCGGGCGTGTCAATGCACCGCTCAAGGCAGTTAACAACCGCGTGATTGTACCCAGCGACGACGAGGTGGAGCGCAACCCGCGTTCGCGCAGCGCTAAGCTCCGCGTTGCCACAAGGGTCGTGAACGACTAACGAGAGAGAAACAGTTTTTAGGATTACACAAATATACGATTTCAAGCAATGGCCAAAGGTAACCACAACAAAGACAAGAATGCCTCAATGAGCATGTCGGCAATGCTGCAGCCCCTCTTTGTGGGCAAACTGCTGTCGGTGGAGTTCTTTAAGAAGAACTACATCTACATCATCTTTGCAGTGGGCATGTTGTTGATGTACATCAGCAACAAGTACACCTGCCAGAAGTACCAGGGAGAAGTTATCACTCTCAAGAAAGAACTCAACAAGGCTACCACCAACTGGGTGAACAGTAGCGCGAAGTACAATTCCATGATTCGTGAGAGCCAGATGAAGGCTATCGTCGATACTATGCACATCGACCTCACAGCACCCGAACAACCACCCTATAATCTTGATATGAAATGAAAAATCCCACAAACAACAAGCGCCGCATCATTTTGCGCTATCTCATCTTCGTGTTGGCAATGCTGCTCTTCTCGGGTGGCATCGGCTACAAGATGTTCAAGACCACTGTAGTTTACGCTTCCGACTGGAACAACAAGGCCGACAGCATCCTCACCAAGGTTTCGGTTATCGAACCCGTGCGAGGCAAACTGCTTGCCGACAACGGCACCGTGCTTGCTGCCAACATGCAATTCTACACCGCACGTGTCGACTGGAACGCTACAGCACTGGTCGAGGACACCGTGCGCAAGTATCTACCCCCTCTGTGCGACAGCCTTGCCGTCTTCGACCCGTCGCGCTCGGCACAGGAGTGGCAACAAGAACTCACCGAAGCCTATACTACGCTCAACAAGAAAGGCAAGAGGAACACTTCTTATCGTCTCATCAGGCACCTTGTGACCGACAAGGAATTCCAGCGCTTGCGCTCATTCCCCCTGTTCAACAAGGGAAAGAAGGCAGGATTATACCAAGAATCACACAATAAGCGAAGCAAACCCTTCGGCTCAATGGCATCTCGAAGCATCGGTAATGTGGGCGAGAGCCCCAGCCGCAAGGGTCTGCATGGCACCTCGGGACTTGAAATGGCTCTTGACTCGCTGCTCTACGGCATTCCGGGCAAGGCCACTAAACAGCAACTCACAAACAACATTGTCAACGCCGAGAAAGTACCTGCAATCCCCGGCTACGACATTACCACGACCATCAATGTCGACATGCAAGACATCGTAGAGACCGAGCTCTACTCGATGCTGCGCGAGAGCGAAGCCAAGTGGGGAACCGCTATCCTCATGGAGGTTGCCACCGGCGAAATCAAGGCTATCTCTAACCTTGAGTGGAACGACGCTATGGACGACTACGTGGAAGGGCGCAACCATGCCGTGCTGGGCTATGAGCCCGGCTCGGTCATGAAGCCCATCTCGATGCTCGTGGCCATGGAAGACGGCGCTGTCAACAGCGCAAAGCAAGAATTCGAAACAGGCCATTCATGGTCATGCTACACTGGAGCAAAGCCCATCACCGACCACTATGGTGCAGCACGGTTAAGCGCCGAGCAAATCATCGCCCGCTCATCCAATGTGGGTATCTCTCGCATCATCTACGGGATTTATGGCAAGAATCCCGACGGATTCCGCCAGCGTCTCAAGGAACTTGGTTTCTTCGAGCCGTTCAACTCGGGTATCGGTGGTGAGCAGCAGCCCGTGTTCCAGAAACTGGGCAACAAGAACTCCGACCGAGTGGCTCTCACCCGCATGGCGTTCGGTTACACCACCATGATTCCGCCGCTGAGCACACTGGCAATCTACAACGCCATCGCCAACGACGGCAAGTACGTGCGTCCGCACCTCGTGAAGAAACTCTCACGCGAGGGCATGCCCGATTCCATCGTTCCCATCAGTTACGTGCGCAACCAGATTTGCTCGCCGGCCAACGCTGCCCAACTGCGACAGATGCTGCACGAGGTTGTGTGGAGCGAGTATGGTACTGCACACCGTTTCCTCCAGGACGACAAGGTGGAAATCGCCGGCAAGACCGGTACTGCCTACACCATCCAGAACGGTGGATACTCTAACCAGCGACGTTTCGCTTTCTGCGGTTTCTTCCCCTACTCTCAGCCCAAGTACTCTTGCATGGTGCTCATGCTGGGGGCCAACCGTGGCGCAGCCGCTTGTAGCGGTATGGTGCTCAAGAACGTCGCTCTCAAACTCTATGCACGCGGACTGCTGGGCAACGAGTCTACCTTTGAGACCGAACCGGGCGACCAGAACAAGACTATNNCCTACACCCAAGAAACCCGCTGTTCCCGCGTTCTACTCCAACGACTCGGGCGCGCTGCAAAAATCGCTGGGCATCAAGAAGGCTGCTAAGGTCAAGACCGGCGAACCCGTGAAGAGCGGTGTACCCAATGTTAAGGGCATGACCGTGGGCAGGGCGATACAGACTCTCGAGAAATGCGGACTCAATGTTCAGTTCCGCGGGTCGGGTTACGTTGCAGCCCAGAGCATTCCGGCGGGCAGCCAGTTCAAGCGCGGTGATACCATCACGCTCACGCTGGTACACTAACGAAACAAAATGACTGCACTTGCAGTTACGATATAAACATAACGAGAAAATGAAAAAACTCGAGACTTTACTCAAGAATGTTTCCCCTCTGCGCATCGAGGGCAGTACACAGGTCGAAATCACCGGCGTGGTGTGCGACTCGCGCGCAGTTTCAGCAGGCTCGCTGTTCATCGCCGTTAAGGGCGTGGCTGTCGATGCCCATAAGTTCATCCCCGCAGTGGTCGAGGCCGGTGCGGCTGCAGTAGTGTGCGAGACTATGCCCGAGCAACTTGCTCAGGGCGTCACCTATGTGTTGGTCGAGAACAGCACCATCGCCATGGCGTTTATCGCCGGTGAGTGGTATGACCAGCCTTCTCGCAAACTCAAACTGGTGGGCGTCACCGGTACCAACGGTAAGACCACCACTGCGACTCTGCTCTACGAACTTACTCGTCTCATGGGATACAAAACGGGACTTCTCTCTACCGTCAAGAACATTGTCGACACCACCGAGATTCCCGCCAAGCAGACCACTCCCGACCACCTCACGCTCAACCGACTGCTGCACGAGATGGTAGAGGCTGGCTGCGAATATGCATTCATGGAGGTTAGTTCTCACGGCTGCGTACAGCACCGAATCGACGGACTCACTTTTGCCGGCGGCATTTTCTCTAACCTCACCCGCGACCACATGGACTTCCACAAGACCGTGGACAACTACATAGCAGCCAAGAAGTCGTTCTTCGACTCTCTGCCCGCAGATGCATTTGCTCTCGTGAACATCGACGACAAGGTGGGCGAAGTGATGGTGCAGAACTGCAACGCAAGCAAGCACACCTACTCGCTGCGCTCTATGGCCGACTTCAAGTGCCGCGTCATCGAGGAACGCCTCGACGGTACGTCTCTATCTATCAACGGCAAGGACATCGAAGTGCTGTTCACCGGCCGCTTCAATGCCTACAACCTTCTCTCGGTCTATGGCACAGCAGTGCTGCTGGGCTTTGACCCCGAAGATGTGGCTGTGAAGATGAGTATGCTCGTTCCCGTGGCAGGACGATTCCAGACCATTCACGCACCCCAGGGCTACACCGCCATCGTCGATTACGCCCACACCCCCGACGCACTTGTCAATGTGCTCGACACCGTCAAGGACGTGATGGGCAGCAAGGGCAAGGTTATCACCGTGTGCGGATGCGGAGGCAACCGCGACGCCGGCAAGCGACCCATCATGGCGCGCGAGGCGGCACGACGCAGCGACAAGGTTATCCTCACAAGCGATAACCCACGATTTGAAGACCCCGAGGAAATCCTCCGTGAGATGGAAGCAGGACTCGACGATGACTGCGACAATGTGGTTAAGATTACCGACCGTCGCAGCGCCATTGTGGCTGCTTGCATGATGGCACAGCCCGGCGATGTGGTGATTGTTGCCGGCAAGGGCCATGAGGACTATCAGGAGATTCAGGGCGTCAAGCACCACTTCGACGACCGTGAGGAACTCAAGAAAATCATGGGTATCAAGTAACTGTAACGAAAACCAAACAAATCAATAGATATGCTTTATCATTTGTTTCACGACCTAATCAAAGGTGACATTCCGGGAGCTCGTCTCTTCGACTACATCACATTCCGCTCAGGCTTTGCGCTGGTTCTGTCGCTGTTCATCGCTATCGTGATAGGTAGCCGCATCATCGACAAACTCAAGGCACACCAAATGTGTGACAAAGAGCGTGACGGTAACTTGGGCGGTAACGCCCTCAAGCAAGGTACTCCCACTATGGGCGGTATCATTATCATCATCAGCATCATCGTTCCTTGCCTCTTGTTGGGCAAACTCAACAACGTATACATGATTCTCATGATCGTGTCTACGCTGTGGTGCGGAGCGTTGGGTTTTGCCGACGACTACATCAAGGTGTTCCACCACAACAAGGAAGGCCTCAAGGGTAAGTTCAAGATTGTGGGCCAGGTGGGTCTGGGTCTCATCGTGGCTGCTACAATGTATCTGAGCCCTGCCATCGTCATCAACGAGAACGTTTCGGTTACCAACAACGAGACCAACGAACTGGTTGTCAACCACAAGACCGACGCAGTTAAGTCTACCAAGACCACAATCCCGTTCATCAAGAACCACAACCTCGACTACTCGCTGTTTACCCGCTGGATGGGTAAGCACGCGCAGACGGGCGGTTGGATTCTCTTCACTCTGCTCACCATCTTCGTGGTGACTGCTGTGAGCAACGGTGCCAACCTCACCGACGGTATGGACGGTCTTGCTGCAGGTACTTCGGCAATCGCTGGTGTAGCACTCGCCATCATGTGCTATCTGGGAGGCAATGTCATCTATGCCTCCTACCTCAATATAATGTATATACCCGACAGTTCCGAACTCGTGGTATATGCTGCCGCCTTCATCGGCGCTACCATAGGTTTCCTGTGGTACAACTCTTTCCCTGCCCAGGTGTTTATGGGCGATACCGGCAGCCTGTGTCTGGGCGGTATCATCGGTGTCTATGCCCTGCTCATTCGCAAGGAGTGGCTCCTTATCATCCTGTGCGGTGTCTTCTTGATCGAGACTCTGTCGGTAATGCTGCAGGTGTCTTACAACAAGTACCACACTCGCAAGTATGGCAAGGGTAAGCGACTGTTCCGCATGACTCCGCTGCACCACCACTTCACCGCCAAGGAGGAAAACATCAAGTGGGACTATGTGGTGAAACTCAAGAGACCCATTCACGAGTCTAAGGTCGTGATGCGTTTCTGCCTCATCGCCATTTTCCTCGCGGTAATCACTTTTGTAACCCTTAAGGTTAGATAACAATACACCTATATACAATATAACAAACTCAAGATTATGAAACGAATAGTAGTTCTGGGCGGCGGCGAGAGCGGCGCGGGAGCAGCTGTGCTGGCACAGGTTAAGGGAATGGACGTGTTCCTGAGCGACATGGGCAACATTGCACCCAAGTATAAGGCTCTGCTCGACAAGTATGAGATCGATTGGGAAGAAGGCCACCACACCGAGGAGAAGATTCTCAACGCCGACGAGATAATCAAGAGTCCGGGCATCCCCTTGACTGCGCCTCTCATTGTTAAGGCACAGCAGGCGGGAATTCCCATCATCAGCGAAATTGAGTACGCTGGACGTTTTACCGATGCCAAGATGGTGTGCATCACCGGTAGCAACGGCAAGACCACTACAACCATGCTCACCTATCACATCTTCAAGGAGGCCGGACTCAATGTGGGTCTTGCCGGTAACGTGGGACACAGCCTCGCACTGCAGGTCGCTACCACCCCTCACGATGTTTATGTGATAGAACTGAGCAGTTTCCAGCTCG
>DCGA01000096.1:11121-11515 GCA_002314465.1 bacterium UBA1790
TGACCGTTACGACCACAAGATGGAAAACTACGCTGCCGCTAAGTTCCGCATCATGCAGAATCTTACCGCCAACGACGCCTTCATCTACTGGCAGGACGACCCCATCATTGCCGCACAACTCAAGAACATCGACAGCGAGGCTCGCATGATGCCCTTCACTGCCGGCGAGAACACACAGCAGTGTGCCGCCTATATCGAAGACGGTGTCATGAAGTTTGACCTCGACGGCAAGCACTGGGAAATCAACCGCGACAATCTGGCGCTCAAGGGTATGCACAACATGTACAACTCTATGGCTGCCGGCCTTAGCGCAAGCCTCATGGACATCGAGAACGAGGTTATCAAGCGCGCGCTCAGCGACTTCCAGGCTGTGGAACACCGTCTGGAATATGTT
>DCGA01000036.1:0-499 GCA_002314465.1 bacterium UBA1790
TCAGCCGAGCTGAAGGGCACGGGACCGGCTTGAGATGGGAGGCCTTAAGGGGAGGTTCTCTTTATGGATATAATAAAGCCCTGCAGATTGCCCTGCAGGGCTTGGGTTTTGTGGTTATACTTTCACGATGCGCATGTGGGCCTTGGGGTAACGGAGTACAAGGCAACTTGCCTCGGTGAGCACGAGTGCGTCGGTGTTACGCAATCCGCTTGACTTGAGGTTGAGTGCCTCGGTGCTGAAGGGTACATGGCTGTACTTCTGCATATACTCGGGGTCGATGATTATGCCGTTTTCGGCCATGCCGCAATCGTCGAATACCTCGCTGAGCAGAAGGTAGAGGGTGCCGAATTTGCTTCTCAGTTCGGTGAAGTCGATACCCCATTTGCTAACGCTCTCGCCCGATGTGACCACTCGCGTTACATCGAGGTGGCTGAGTGCTCCTATGAGTTTGCTACCCCCGATGAGAACCTTGCGCTTGCTGCCGTTATTACCGGTGAAA
>DCGA01000036.1:559-729 GCA_002314465.1 bacterium UBA1790
CGTATCGGAATTCCTTGCCAGCCTGATGCCAGATGCCACCGGTGAGCATGATATTCTCTTTCTTGTCGGGATTCCACAGCACCTGTTTTACGCCGAAGAGGAAAGACTTCTCCATGCCCAGACGCATATCGTAGATTGCCGCTTCTTCCTGGTCGCTCATGGTCCAGTCG
>DCGA01000036.1:757-3699 GCA_002314465.1 bacterium UBA1790
TTCTGGAGCGTGCTCTGCTCAACCTGCATTTTGAAGATTTGGCAAAGATTGTTTTCTTTCTTGGGCATCGCCTCGAACTGTGGAGACATTACGTCGAGTTCGCTTGCTGCACGGCCCATTCGCACCAGTGTGGTTCCAGAAGAAATAGTGGGTACACATCCATACATAGAGCCCACGCGCTTGCCGTTGACTGCCATCACGGTGAGTCCGTTGTTGCTGTCACGACTTGTGACATACAGGACGAGTTCGCGTGCGCTGCGAGTTACACCATCGGCCTCGTAACCGAATACGCCCTGCACAAGGATGGTGTCGCTTGCGTCGAACATATCATCGTTGTCGGTCTCAATGGTTACCTTGTTGCTTCCTGTGGTGGTAGCAGTAGACTCGTTGTAGTCCTCGGCAAGCAGTGTGACAGTGGGCTTGGTATCGACATTATAGTAGTCGACCTGCATGGCTCCGGCGTGCTTTGCCCCGCCGAAGCGTGAAATCTGGTCGACGGGTGTTGCCATGGGGCGAATCTTAACAATCTGCTTGTCGACCTCGTTGAGGAGCAGTGAGGGCGAAGCCTCTCGTGCGAGGTCGGTGGTGAGCGGTCCGTCGACAACATGCTTGCCTCCGGCTACGCCCGGGACGATTGCCGCTGCCCACACGGCATCGCTATTGCCGCAAATGGCTGAGAGGATGCCGATGGTGAGTGTAACGGCCAACAGGGTTAGGTAGGGATTGCGGTGAATAAAGTCGACCGCATTGCGCCAAAGGCGCGAGAAGAAGTAGGTCATTTGGTTTAGGGTTTAAAGTTTAGGGTTTAATGTTTAAGGTTTAGGGGTTAGTCCCAGATGCTTTGTTTGACATAGCGGGGGAAGTTTGCAGGGCTTGGAGGATCGGTGGCGCGCGGTTTCTTGAGCGCGTTGTCGATTTTCTCATTGCGTCCGCGTAGGTAGCCCGATGCCTCGGCATTGCTCACATCCTCGTCGTGTCGTAGGGCTTTAGCGAGCAGGTCTATGACATCGGCCGTTGCTTCAGTCGCTCCTGCCGCCGTCAAAACCTCCTTGATGCGTTGCTGTGAGTCGGGGTCAAGTGCGTGACGGGAGCAAGCCTCCTCGATGGCAGTTTCGATGGAGCATTGCGTCTGAGGCACGGCCGGGACCTGCGGCAGGTTGACCGCGAGGTCGATTTCGGGAACAAAGTTTTCGTTTTCCATTGTGTAATAAATAAAAGGTTAAAAATCGTGTTGCAAAGGTAAGCCAGTATCGCGATGCGTTGTTGCATTAACCGCGCAAAACGCATCATTGCATTGGTTTTCAGGTACTGAAATGACCTTGAAAAAGCCTCGTGAAGAGATTCGGCGAATAAAAAATGCCGATTAAACACTTTTTAGCACTCAGGAGTGTAGATTTTGGCACCACAATTGCGTCTAAAAGAGCAGAAAATAGTACCTTTGTTACTTTAAAAGAGCGTAGTGACAGCGCAAAAACCGAAAGTGATAAAAACTAAAACAATTAATATATATCATTTAAACTCATTTTTATGAAATTTAAAAGTATTATCGTTGCAGCCTTGGCAATCCTGTCGGTAGGCACAACAATGGCTCAGATGCCCCAGATGCCCCCTATCCCCGTGGATAAGTCGGTGCGCATGGGTAAACTGGCAAACGGACTCACATATTATGTGCGTCACAACGATTATCCCGAGAATCGCGTAAACTTCTACATCGCCCAGCGAGTAGGTTCTATCCAGGAGGAGGAATCACAGCGCGGTCTTGCTCACTTCCTTGAGCACATGGCATTCAACGGTACAGTAAACTATCCCGGCAACGGTGTGATTGACTACACCCGCACCCTTGGCGTAAGTTTCGGCCGTGACCTCAATGCTTATACCAGCGTTGACCAGACCGTTTACAACATCAACGATGTGCCCTCAACCCGCGTGAGCGCACTCGACTCATGTCTTCTCATCCTCAAGGACTGGAGCAACGGCCTGTTGCTTCAAGACGAGGAAATCGACAAGGAGCGTGGCGTAATTCACGAGGAATGGCGTTCACGCAATAGTGCCAATATGCGTATGATCGAGAACGATGTGTTGCCTAAGCTGATGCCTGGTACACGTTATGCCGAACGTATGCCAATCGGTCTGATGAGTGTGGTGGATAGCTTCACGCACGATGAACTTCGTAATTATTATCACAAGTGGTATCGTCCGGATCTACAGGCGGTCATTGTGGTGGGCGATATCAATGTCGATACTATCGAGGCCCGGATTCGTACCCTTTGGCAGGATATCCAAACACCTGCTGATGCACCTGAACGCGTCTATTTCGAGGTGCCTGGCAACGAGGAACCATTGCTCTGCGTCTCAACCGACAAGGAGTTCCCTCACAACGAACTCTCTGTTTTCTATAAGAGTCCTAAAATGCCGAAGGAGGTAAGTCTTTCGGTTTCGGGCTATTTTGTCAATATGATGCAGAATGCCATTCAATCGGCCATCAACAACCGTCTGAATGAAATCGCCCAAAAGGCTGATGCCCCTTTCCAGGGTGCCAGCGCCTATTTCAATTACTACCTCTACTCGCACACCTTGGAGAGTTTTGCTTTCGATGTAAATGTGAAACCTGGTATGTGGAAGGAGGGCTTGAATGCGGTAGCCTCGGTTGTTAAGAGTGTCCAGCAGTATGGTATTACTCAGGCTGAATTGGATCGCTTCATAGCCAATGCAAAGAGCGGCATGGAGAAGACCTACAACGAACGAGAGAAACGTAAGAACGGCTCAATTGTGAACGAGATCAAACGTCACTTCTTGAGTGATGAAGCAATGCCTGGTATCGAGATGGAATGGCTGCAACTCTTCCCTCTGATCGAACAGCACCTGACCCTTGATGTCATCAACCAAGCTTGTTCAAGCCTACTGAGTGAGAAGGATTGTGCCTTGCTCTTCATGGGCAAAAA
>DCGA01000036.1:3723-4331 GCA_002314465.1 bacterium UBA1790
TGTGGTGCCTACCGAGGCTGAGATGTTGGATGCCTACAAGGAGGCAATGGCCCAGCCGGTTGAGGCTTATGCCGAGGAGACTATTGATGCTAAACTCATCGCCAAACTGCCTAAACCTGGCAAGGTGAAGAAGGTGGAGGAGGGACCTTTCGGAAGTAAGGTCTGGACTCTCTCAAATGGTGTGAAGGTCGTTTGGAAACAGACAGACTTCAAGAAGGATGAGATTTCGCTCTCAGCTGTTTCTGAGGGTGGTTATCTGACAACAATGCAGACTTCTCGTGTGAACCGTCAGAACATGGCGGTATGCTATGATATTGGTGGCGTAGGTGAGTTTTCGCCTATGGATCTGCGTAAGGTAATGGCAGGTAAGAATGCTTGGGTCGACGTCACTATCTCCCAAAATGCTGAAGGTATCAACGGATCGTGTGCCGTGAAGGATTTCCGTACGATGTTCGAACTGCTATACCTCAATATGACTGCTCCACGTTTTGATAAGGAACTTTTCCAAGCTTGGTACAACCGCACCGAACAGCAGATGAAGAACCAGCAGGGAACACCAAACAAGGTGATCAACGACTCTTCCTATCTGACCTTCTATAAAGGTATCG
>DCGA01000140.1 GCA_002314465.1 bacterium UBA1790
CTACTCCGTGGGCCGCAAGGCGCGAACCCAGCATGAGCAGCGGGGCTGTACCCACACCGCCGCCAATGAGCAGCGCTGTGCCCTTCACGTCGGTCGTGAAACCGTTGCCCAGGGGCATTACTACGCTCAGTTTGGTACCCTCGGCTATATCGCACAATGCGTTTGTTCCCGCACCGGCGCGACGCACCAGCAGCCACAGTTCGTGGCTGTCAGCATAATTGATCGAAATGGGCCTTCTCAGGTAGGTGGTCTTTGAGTTGGGGACTTCAACCTGGACAAACTGCCCGGGCTCTACCTGGGGGATGCAGCCCTTTGTAGGTGCCAACTTGAGCAAGCTGTAGTTCTCGCCGTGCTTGTCGTTGGCTTTTACGATGAGTTCAAGAACCTGTTTCATGCTACAAAGTTACTAAAATTTTATCACAAAATGAAACCAAATCAAGTTCTATTAGTCTAATGATTGAAACAAATTTTTGCCTTGCCCGGTGATGCCCTCCGTGGCGGTTTGGGCAAGGTGCATTAACGGTAAGAATTATATATAATAAGAATATGTATCTCAAGGTTTCTTTTGACGAGATAAAGGCGCTGGTTAAGGCCAATGCCAATCAGGTGATAGATTTGTCGCCGGTTGACAATAAGACCGTGTGCTTGTGCGTTGATGTGCGCTTGGGCGCTGTTCTGGGCCATGAATTGCGAAAGAATATCAGCGTTAAACTGCACGTTGTCGAGATGCGGGGCAAGGACCTGGTGCTTGCCTATGATGCCGGGGCTGGTGTCGACATGCTCCTTGCGGGGGCGCAGATGCTGTTCCCGCAGTTGCGCCAGGTGAAGATGGTGGAATTGCCCGAGAAGGGCAGGGCTGTGGTTCACCTCGCTATGGTCGATGGTCTGGACAAAGCTCTTGACAAGGCCGATGTCAAGGATATCTCGTTTGAGGGCGATTCGGCTGTTATCGACTTTACATTGAAGTAAAATTTCCCTAACACTTCCATAGATTCCCTAATAATGTCCTATTAGTTGTCTTGAAATGACAACATTACTTGTATTATTGCCCTCTTTAATGCAAATCCACCGGTCAAGTGATTGGCCGGTGGATTCTGTTTTTTAGGCCGAAAATATAGATAGCGGGCCGCAAACAGGGCGAAAAACAAGATTTGTAGGGTTTAATCGCATTATTTTTCGTAATTTTGCAAGACTATGAATACTAATCAAGAGAGAGGCGTTCCCGGACTGTTTGTGTCAACGATACCTGTTGTGGCATTGTTGGTCACCTTTGCGATTATTATATGGTGTAAGGGCGCCGAGATTGTCAATGACATTAGTTATATTGTGCTGCTGTGTGCCTCGGCGCTTGCAGTGGCATTGTCACGCATACTTTATCATCGCCCGTGGAAGGTGATTCTGCACGGTATATGGCGTAGCATACGCCAAACTTCGCCCTCGCTCATTATCCTTGTGTTCGTGGCAATGATTGCCGCGTCGTGGATGCTGTCGGGCATTGTGCCCACGCTCATGGTGTGTGGACTCAAATTCCTCAATCCCCAACTTTTCCTGTTCCTCACCTGCCTCATTTGTGGTATCATATCGGTGATGACTGGTAGTTCGTGGACTACAATCGCTACCATCGGTGTAGCATTTATGGGCATAGGCGAACTCTTTGGGTATGCCAGCGGATGGATTGCGGGTGCCATTATCTCGGGTGCCTATTTCGGTGACAAGATGTCGCCGTTATCCGATACCACGGTGCTTGCTTCTTCGTCGTGTGGCGTCGACTTGTTCACTCACGTGAAGTACATGACTATCACTTCGGGCCCCTCGATGGGTATAGCGTTGCTTGTATTTGCTCTCGTCGGGGTCCTGAATCCCGTGACTGGTAGCGCCAACACCGACGCACTCGTCCACATGATTGAGTCTACATTTGTAATTGACCCATGGCTGCTTGTTGTGCCCGTCATCACCTGTATTATGATTGTAAAGCGTGTGAATACCAACTTCACACTGGCCGTGAGTACTGCAATGGGACTTGTGTGTATGTTCATTTCGCAGGACAAAGTTTTGGCCCAACTCACTGGCACCACTGCCCCCACGATGCACGACGAACTGATGGCTGCACTCACCCTGTTATTCTCTGAGACTCACATCAACACCGGCAGTGAAATGCTTAACTCGCTTGTCGACACCGGCGGCGTGAAGGGCATGCTGCCCACTATCTTCCTGGTGACCGGCGCAATGATTTTCGGTGGTTCTATGTTCGGAACCGGAATGTTGTCACGCATCACCAAGTCGGTGACCCGCTTCATCCGCACCCGTGTGCAGTCGGTGGTTGCCACTGTGTGTGGCGGTCTGTTCTTCAACACCTGCATGGGCGACCAGTACCTCTCGATTATCCTTGGTTCAAACATGTTCAAGAGTATATACCAGCGCAACGGACTTGAACCTCGGTTGCTGAGCCGTGCCGTCGAGGACTCTACCTCGGTAACATCGGTGCTCATCCCGTGGAACTCGTGCGGCCTAACGCAATCAACGGTGCTGGGTGTTGCCACACTCACTTACTTGCCCTATTGCATCTTCAATTACATGAGCCCCCTTATGACAATCTTCATTGCGTGGGTTGGATTCAAGGTCAAGCAGGTCAAGGCGGGGGAGAATAGTGAGGACTAACCGGTTCCCCGGCATACGATAGCCCGTAATAAAAGCACCAGCATCAATCAGTGATGCTGGTGCTTAATTTATTTAGATTGTGTTAATCCTTTGCGAGAATTAAGCCTCGGGTTCAACACCCCACTGCTGGCGAGCCAGACGGCGGTAGTTGTTGTAACGCCACTGTGCGTTCTCCTTAGCGGCTGCGAACAGCTGTTCTGCCTCCTCGGGATACTGCTTCATAACCGATGCGTAACGAACCTCGCCCTTGAGGAAGTCGTTGAAGCCTTCCCAGTTGGGTTCCTTGCTGTCGAGAGTGAAGGGGTTCTTGCCCTCTGCTTCCAGCGTGGGGTTGTAACGCCACAGGTGCCAGTAACCGCATGCAACAGCCTTCTTCTCCTCGGCCTGAGACTTGCCCATACCCGACTTGAGACCATGGTTGATACAGGGTGCGTAAGCGATGATTACCGAAGGACCGTCGTAAGCCTCGGCCTCGCGGATAGCCTTGAGGCACTGTGCCATGTCGGCGCCCATAGCGATCTGAGCTACGTATACATAACCGTAGGTAGATGCGATGAGACCAAGGTCTTTCTTGCGGATGCGCTTACC
>DCGA01000003.1:0-3834 GCA_002314465.1 bacterium UBA1790
GAGTTCTGCGGGTTCTGCGAGAGGCAACTCCCCCACGCGAAGCTTTATAGCCCCTTTGTCTTTTTAGTCAAAAAAATATCTGTGAGATCCGTGAGATCTGTGCGAGGCAAATCCCCAGCGCGAAGCATAATTTAGAATTATTTTGGATAATTTCTTTCAGTTTAAAAATCCGTGAGATCTGTGAGATCTGTGCGAGGCAAATCCCCTCGCGAAGCCTAATTTTTAATTATTTTAATTCGTTTCAGTTTATGTTCTTAAATCATCAGGCAAGGTCATTTTTGTTCTTTTGTCTAAAAATCCATTCGCGAAGCCAAAATTTATTTTCTTTTTCTTCTCATAGCACAACTGTCTTTCATCAAAAATCACTATCTTTGCAGATTGATATTTAATGCTTGACTGATGAAAAAGGTTTTATCGATAATATTGAAGTATGTGGTGCCCGTCATCATCGGCGTGGGCCTCATCTATATACTCTACAACGGCGTTGACCTCGAGGCGGCTAAAGACACCCTGACCAACGACGTTAACTACCTGTGGTTCATCCCCGTGATATGCGTCAGCATCATGAGCCACGTTTTCCGCGCCCTGCGCTGGCGCCTGCAGTTACGCGCCATCGGCGTGAAAACACCGCTGCACCCCATCGTCAATTCCATCTTCGGCACCTACGCAGTGAACCTCGTGTTCCCGCGCCTGGGCGAGGTGTGGCGATGCGGTTACATAGCACAGCGCGAGAAGGCTCCGTTCACCCAGATTGTGGGTTCGATGGTTGCCGACCGTCTGAGCGACACCGTCACCGTGCTTGCCCTCACCTTCTGCACCTTCTTCCTGGCGCAGGATGCGTTCTACAGTTTCCTCGACACCTACCCCCAGGTTAAAGAAGGACTCGTGGGAATGGTTACCTCATGGAAGATGTGGACTGCTGCCGTAGTGGGCGTCGCCGCACTCGTGTGGCTGTTCACCAGCAAGACCGAGAACAAACTGGTGCTCAAGGTCAAGGACATGGTAAAAGGTCTGTGGGACGGTTTCGCCGCTATCCTCCACATGGAGGGCAAGTGGTGGTTCCTGCTCTACACAGTGCTCATTTGGGGTTGCTACTTCATGCAGCTTTACATCGCGGCACAGGCGTTCACTTTTACCAGCGGCCTGAGCGTACTGGCAGTTCTCGTGCTGTTCGTACTCTCGAGCATAGGCATGGGCGTCCCCACCAACGGCGGACTGGGAGCATGGCACATGGCTATTATCTTCGGACTCTCGCTTTATGGCGTGGGCACGTTCTCGGCAACTCACCCCGACACTCAGGCTTCGGCTTTCGCTATGCTCGTGTGGGGCATTCAGACCCTGCTGCTCATCGTTCTGGGCATTTATGCCTATGTGTGCATAACTCTTGAAAAGAAGAAACCCGAAGAGGAAACCACTGAGGAATGAAACGACTAAGCATCATATTGCTCGTTGCCGTCATGGCACTCACACAGGCGTGTATCCCCAAGTACACGTTCAACGGCGCGTCCATCGACTACACGAAGTATAAAACCATCTCTTTCAGCGACTTCCCCATCAGGGCTGCACTGGTTTATCCGCCACTGCAACAGATGTTCGAGAACAAGATGCTCGACATGGTACAGCAGCAAACACGCCTGCGCGTTATCGACTCTCCCACGAGCGACCTGCGCATGGAAGGCGAGATCACCGGATACAACCTCTCGCCGCAGGCTGTAGGCGAGGATGCCTATGCGAGCCAAACACGCCTCACCATCATTGTGCGCGTGAAATACATCGACAACAAGAACCCCAACCTGTCTAAGGACCAGAGTTTCTCGGTATACCGCGATTTCTCGTCAAGCGAGATGCTCACCGATGTACAGGACGAATTATGTAACCAAATATGTAAAGACCTGGCCGACCTTATCTTCAACGCCACACTGGGCGACTGGTAATGGACGTGCCTAACCGATATACGACTACAATGAACTTTGACGACAAATTCAACGACCACTTTCTCGAGCACGACGACAACAAGGTAGAACCCGTGCACGAAGAGACTCCGCAGGAGCGCGAAGAACGCGAAATCGAGGAGTCGACAATCTCGCGCAGGCACAATTCGCTGCGTCTGGTGCTCCTCACATCTATTCTCGTTATCTTCGCACTGCTCGCTACATGGACATGGATGCACTACTACCGCCCCTACGCCCACAGCGTAGAAAAAGGATGGATTGTAAACGTGACCAACGAGGGCACACTGTTCAAGACCATCGAGTGCAAGATGCTCACCGAGGATCTTGTGCTTGACTCTATCAAGGTGCAATTCAAGAACGACACCATCCTCGTTGACGGTGCCAACTTCTTCATGAGCCTCGCCAACGACAGCCTGGCTCGCGAAGCCGTGAAATGGAAAGCCAGCGGCAAGCGCGTGGTTGTTACCTACGATGAATACGGTGGCTCACTGCCCTGGCGCGGAGGAACTACCCGCATCGTCTCCGACATACAACTCGACTCGGTTTACTGATTCCCGGTCAGTCAAGATAAAGCAAGCCGGCCGCGCAACATTGCGCAGCCGGCTTGTGTTTTTTCGCTTGCATAGGGATTATTTCTTGTAAAGCTGGAAGTTGAAATCCTGCCCTTTAAAGTTGGTGAACTTACCGCCGAAGCTCGAGCCATGCATCCCAATCCTTCCCTTGAAAGTACCGGTGTGCTTACCCTTGGGCGAAGTTTCCTCAAGCACCACGTCGTTACCACCGTCAGGGGTGGACTCGTTGCTCACGCACTTGAGCGTGAAGCGTGTCTCGGGGCGCTTGTCGTAGTAATAGAAACCGTTGAACGAGTTATCCTTGTCAAGACACATCGTGATGGGGTATGAACCGATGTCGCCCTTGTAGACATTGCCGTCGTCCGAGGCAGGAGCATCGGCATTCTGGTTGTTCATCACCATGCGCCAGCCTTCCTTAATGTCGCAGAACCAGGTGATATCACCGGGCACAACCTTGTCATAGGCCTCTTTGGTGACCTCCTTGCCGTTTATGGCGTAGTAGGCGTCTTCCACAGGTTCTTCGTTTTCGTAGATTAGCGTTAACGACGACTCTCCCTTCATCACTGCCTTACCCTTGGCATATCGGGTAAAATCGGTGTTCCATGAACGTCCCGAGGGGCCCATATGGTCGTCGTGCTGATAGAACGAATAGCCGCCGGGCGCCATTCCCAGCATGTCGTAGCCATCATAACCATATTTTTCCACCTCAAGTTTACCGCCCTTGCACAGCAGCACCACATAACCCGCGCTGGGCGAGTCTTCGGTGCGCATCACTATGTCTTTCGCGCCGTCGGCATTGATATCCATGAGGAGATATTGTGAAGTGTTGGTAACCTTCATTTCATGCTCGGCAAGTGCCTTATTGATGGCCTGCACTGTACACGGCAGTTTCTGCGCCTGCATCGAGGCCGCGCACAACAATGCAATAGCAATGACAAATACATTTCTCATTTCATTATCGGTATTATAGTGAATATCTTGCGGGCAAAGGTAATGATTTTTCCCGAAATGCAAACTGATAACGAACAAAAAAAATCAGAGAAATCAGATTAATCCGTAGTTAATAAATTAGTGTAAATTCGTGATAATTCGTGGACAAAAAAACATCCGCGAGTTCTGCGAGTTCTGCGAGAGGCACCACCCACCCTCGCGAAGCTTTATAGTCTTTATGTTCTTTTAGTCTAAAAAACATCTGTGAGATCCGAGAGATCCGTGTGAGGCTAATCCCCATCGCAAAGCTTAATATTAATTATTTTACCCGAGCGTAGCGAGCTGGATGGAGTGAGCAGCGGTGAGTGGGCGTAGCCCGT
>DCGA01000003.1:3844-12139 GCA_002314465.1 bacterium UBA1790
CGCGACAAGCGAACCTCCATCAATTCGTTTCAGTCCAAACACCCTCGCGAAGCACAATTTAGAATAATTTCGGATAATTTCTTTCAGTTTTTGTTCTTAAAACACCATCTCCAACCCTTTTGTTCTTCTGTCTAAATAACGCTATCGCGAAGCTTTATAGTCTTTTTGTTCTTTTAGTCAAAAAAAACGTGTCATACCCCAAACATTTAGTTCCCAACCGATAACGCATTTATTACAAAATATATACTGACAAAATGTCGGTTATTTCATTTTTTCTTCGTATCTTTGCATTCCTATTTAAGGCCTCATGGCCGCAACACATAAATATATTCTCACGATGGCAGAAGAAAACAACATACAGAATCAGGAAAACGTTGAAATCAAGAAAACAGTGCTCGACTATGATGACATTCGCAAGATGGTGCCGTTCTTTGACGGCAAACCCAAACTTGTGAACACACTGCTCCACTGGCTCGACGTCGACAAGGTGAACTGGATTCACGAGCACAACTGTGCCACTCCGGGCGTGCCCTTCACCGAGGGCCTGCTCAACGACCTGGGCGCTACCATCACGTTCAACAGCACCGAGGTTCTCGAGAACCTGCCCGAGGGCGGTTTCATCACAGTGAGCAACCACCCCTTTGGAGCGCTCGACGGCATCATGCTCATCAACATCCTGGGCAAGTACCGCCCCGACGTTAAGGTGATGGTCAACATGATTCTGAACCACATCAGCGCCATGCGCCCCAACTTCATCGCCGTCGACGCACTGCAGAGCGACGACCCCGCCAAGCGCGCGGTTTCGGTGCGAGGCATCGCCACAGCTATGAAGCACGTGAAAGACGGTCACCCGCTGTCGTTCTTCCCCGCAGGTGCCGTTTCAAAACTCAACAACCACTTCGAACTCGAGGACCGACAGTGGCAACCCACCGTGTTGCGCCTCATCCAGAAGTGCAAGGTGCCCGTCATCCCCATCTTCTTCCACGGCAGCAACAGCATTAGGTTCAACATCCTGGGACGCATCGACTGGCGACTGCGCACTCTGCGACTGCCCGCCGAGGTGTTCCGCCGCAAGGACTACAACTTCAAGGTGAGCATCGGCCAACCCATCTCCCCCGAGGAGCAGGCTCAATACACCACCCCCGAGGCTTTAGGAGAATTCTTGAAACAAAAAACCTATAATTTAAAGACATGGCAATAACACAATCCACCATTAACGGAGTAAAACAGCGCTACGACATTATAGGCGACTCCGAGGAATTCAACCGTGCCATCCTGCGCGCACTGCAGGTTGCACCGTTCAACATCTCTGTCCTTGTGACAGGAGAGAGCGGAACAGGTAAGGAAATCATTCCCAGGATCATCCACGAGAATGGTCCCCGCACCCACAAGCCCTATTTTGCCGTTAACTGCGGCTCTATCCAGCAGGGACTCATCGAGAGCACCCTCTTCGGACATGTAAGGGGTGCGTTTACCGACGCTATCGGTGACCAGAAGGGTTACTTCGAAAGCGCCGACGGCGGAACCATCTTCCTCGACGAGTTGGGAGAGATGCCACTCGAGACACAGGCCAAGTTGCTGCGCGTGCTCGAGACCGGCGAGTTCATCAAGGTGGGCGACGACAAGGTGCAGAAGACCGATGTACGCGTCATCGCCGCTACTAACAAGGACTTGTTGCAAGCCATCAGCGACGGTACGTTCCGCGAGGACCTCTACTACCGACTCTCGGCCGTCGAGATCTCTCTGCCCCCCCTGCGCAAGCGCAGTTTCGAGGACTTCAATCTGCTGGCGCGTTTCTTCACCCGCAAGTTTGCCGACTCTAACCATCAGCGCCCCGTGCGTTTCTCTAAGGAAACCATCAAACTGTTCTCCGAGCAGGAGTGGCCCGGCAACATTCGCCAGTTCAAGAACATCATAGAGCGCATCTCAATGTTCGAGGCGGGCAACACTGCCGAACTCACGCCTGCCGACGTGGCACAATACCTGCCCACCAAGGCTACAGGCAAGGAAATGGTTGTGGGCGGCCATGCCAAGGGCCCGCAGTTCGACACCTATAACCTCTTCATGACACTGATTAACGGTCTGGGCGACCGCATCAACAATCTCGAGAAGGTCGTGGCGAGCATTGCCGAGGGTGGCGACCAGTATGGCGTTCCTGCCTATGTGAGCAGCAACGCATCAACCATCAAGCGCGATGTCACCGTGTCGCTCGACGACAACGACACCGTCATTGAGCATGTTGCCGACAAGACCAAGGCTAAGCAGCACTACAAGGATGTGGCTGTGGAGGTTGCAGCAGTGAAGACTCTTGACGAAACCGAACTCGAGGCTATACAGGAGTCTCTTGAGCGCAACGGCGGTAACCGCAAGCGCACTGCCGAGGAACTCAACATCTCCGAGCGCACGCTCTACCGCAAGATTAAGAAGTTAACCGAGTTAAAAAACGGCTAAACGATGAACGATATCGCTAACGACATAAACAAACGCTTGCAAGGCGGCACCACGCGCGAGTGGGTCGACCAGATGATGAAGGAGCACCCCTACTTCACCCTGCCCATGCTGCTCTACCTCAAGGAGCACGGCATAGAGGGCAATGAGGAATTGCTGGGACGTCTCGCCATCGCAAGCCCCGACCGCAAGGCGCTTTCCATGCATCTGGGAGAGGGCGTGGAGCAGTTTGCCGGATTCTATCCTCCCGAGCAAGTGCCAGTGACACCCGACACCGACGACGCTATCGACCGCTTCCTCAACAGTTTCGGCAACAACAACCCAAGGGAGGTTGAGGCAATCAACAACGCCATCTTCAACCCCACCCCCGACTATGCCGACATCTTGGCGGCCGAGGAGAAGGAAAGCGGGGCAAGACCGCAGCAGCCCATGTCGCAGCAAGACGAACTCATCAACAACTTCATCGCCGAGAGCGCACAGCGCGAGCGGGCTGTATCGCAGGCTCCGTCGCAGCCTCACGTCGAGGAACACGAGAAAGCCGAAGTGGCCAACGACAGCATCGACCAACCCGAACACATGGACGACTCCATGCTGCAGGAATCGCTTGCCAAGACCTACATCGCTCGACGCAAATATGCCCAGGCACTCGAAATTATTGAAAACATAAATTTGCGTTTTCCAGAAAAAAGTATTTACTTTGCAGACCAAATTCGCTTTTTGCGTAAATTGGTATTAAACGAAACAATAACAAATAACAAATAAACAACAAAAATGTACACTATTTTTGCAATTCTTATCACTATCGCATCAGTACTCCTGATTGGTGTTGTACTCATCCAGAAGTCTAAGGGTGGCGGCCTCGCTGCTAACGTGAACAACTACAACCAGTTCATGGGCGTTCGCAAGACTACCGACTTCATCGAGAAGGCTACATGGGCTCTCGCAATCTTCATTTGCGTGCTTTCTATAGCATCTGCCTTTGTTTCTGCTCCTTCTATCGTTGAGGGTGCACCCCAAATCAAGAAGCTCCCCGCTACCGAGACTCAGGCTCCCGCCTTCCCCACCGGTGACGAGGCTCAGGCTGCTCCCGCACAGGAAGCTGCTGCTCCCGCTCAGGAGGCTGCTAAGTAAGAAGCTATCCACTAAAAAGTACAGTAACACAAATAGCACGCACACTGTCAGTCCAGTATTGCTGGACACGATATGTGGGCGTGCATTTTGAGTTTCTACCGGTAAAACATCATTTTTATACTTTTTTAACTCTGCGCATTTTCGCAATGAAAAAGATGATAAACCTTGCCTTGGCAACGATAATTCTCGCTACCGCTTCGTGCGGTGCAGGTAGCAGTGCTACACAAGACGCATCGGCTGGCGATACCGCAACCACAACCGCCGCAATTCCGCAGTTTGACGCCGACTCGGCCTACAACTTCACTGCGGCGCAGTGCGCTTTCGGCCCTCGCGTTCCCGGAACCGATGCCCATGCCAAGTGCGGAGAGATGCTCATAGCCAAACTCCAATCATGGGCCGACAGTGTCATCGTGCAGGAGGCTCCCGTCACCACTTTCGATGGCAAGCACCTCACTGCACGCAACATCGTGGCTCAGTTCAACCCCGCTGCCGAGGGACGCATCCTGCTCCTCGCGCACTGGGATTGCCGCCCTTGGGCCGACCAGGACGAAGACCCCAACATGCACACACAACCCGTGATGGGAGCCAATGACGCTGCCAGCGGCGTTGCCGTACTGCTCGAGGTTGCTCGCCAACTCAAGGCACAGCCCTCTGCTATGGGCGTCGACATCCTTCTGGTAGATGTTGAGGACTGGGGCGACTCCGACAACGAAGAAAGTTGGGCTCTGGGCACACAATACTGGGCACGACACCCCCACGTGGAGGGTTACAAACCCCTCTACGGTATATTGCTCGACATGGTAGGCGCGCGTGGAGCACGGTTTGCGCCCGAGTACTACTCAATCAACTATGCTCCCGCTATCACACAGAAGGTGTGGAACATTGCTCGCGAGGCCGGTTACAGCACTTTCTTCAAGAGCGACGGCGGCGGAGCAGTTACCGACGACCATGTTGCAGTTAATGAGGCAGGCATCCCTTGCATCGACATTATCGATATGCGACAGGGAAGCCAGCACGGTTTCTTCGACGGATGGCACACCACCCACGACACGATGGACAACATCGACCGCGCCACCCTCAAGGCCGTGGGCCAAACCCTTCTCCACGTCCTCTACAAGTAACCCCCCGCGCCAGCATCAACATTAAACACTAAACATTAAACCCTAAACCTTAATCCAAATGATCACTCGCTTCAACTTTGAGTCCGACCGATTTGCCAACTATATGGAGTTCGTGCCTTACAACACCACCAAGATGGGGTTGTATAACGCGCAGGAACTCTACAAGGGATATGACCACAATCACCCCGAGACATTCGAGGGTTGCTACGATCAGGTAGTCTACCGTTTTTTCCTTGAGCGTGGTAAGGTTACAAGCGACCCGCTCGAGTCGATGACGCGTGCCATTCACGACCACTTCGTGATTCAGGGAATCTACCAGTTGCTTAACTGCTACGACAAGCGCAAGGTTGTGGGCGTAATGGGCGGCAGCGCCATGAAGCGCACCGACGAAGCCTACCGCAACGTCGTTTACATCGCCAAGCACCTCACCGAGCAAGGCACACTCATGGTGTCGGGCGGCGGTCCCGGAGCAATGGAAGCAGCCCTGCTGGGCGCTTATCTCGCAGGACGCGACGACAAGGACATCGACGGTGCACTTGCCATTCTTGCCAAGGCCCCAAGCTATAGCAGCGAAGGCTATATGGACGTGTCGTTCGATGTGCTTGAAGCATTCCCGCACAACGGTGACTATGAGTGCCTGAGCATCCCCACATGGCTCTACGGACACGAACCCACATGCCCGTTTGCAACACACATTGGCAAACTCTTCGGCAACTGTGTGCGCGAGGACATGCTGCTCACAGTTTGCTACGGCGGACTCATCTTCGCTCCCGGCAGTGCGGGCACCATGCAGGAAATCTTCCAGGAGGCGGTGCAGAACCACTACCTCACCCTGGGTCTGTCGAGCCCCATGGTATTCCTCGACAAGAAGTTCTGGACCGAGACCATGCCGGCCTATACAATGCTCAGCAACCTGATGCAGACAGGCCGCTACAAAAACCTGCTGCTCTCTATCACCGACGACCCCAACGAGGTAGTCAACACCATCTTAGAATTCCAGCAGTAATAAGCGTCTAAAACCTTCCTCAGGAGCAACACCGCCAGCCATGTAGGGACGTCACTCCGTGCCGTCCGCACGCTCGGCACGAGCGTACCCCCCACACACAAAAAAAAGGAAAACGTCGAAGACGTTACATATGAGTAACCCCAGGTTGGGAGCACCGCGACCTACCTGGGGATAGTGACGCCCCACCACATTGTACGTCGAAGACGTTCCACATGAGTAACCCGGGTTGGAAAAAGATGCGGTGATGCCCCGTCAAGGGATGCATCACCGCATTTGTTATGAGATCGCTTGTATTAAGCGAGATACTCGCGCAAGAGGCTTGTGCGCGGCACGTCGCTACTGTCGATAGCGTTAAATATCTTGAGGAACGTGAGCAGTCGGTGTGCCTCGCTATGCTCGGGCATGTTAGGCGGCACCTGTTCCAGGATGGGCAGCGCATAGTTCTTCATCACAGCGAGTTCGCATATAATGCTCGAGTTGAAGATTGCGTCGGCATTCTCTTGGAAGGGGAAAATCCATTTTTCCTCACCCTTGCGCACACTTGGCCAACGCTCGATGGTATCCTTGGCGCTGAAACCGCGGCTCTTGTTGTCGCGCATGATGCGGCGCAGCAAGCGGCAGTCGCTGGTCGATATCCAGTTGTGGTCATCGATATTGAGTGTAGTAAGCACCGAAATATAGATGCGGAACTTCTGTTCCTCGGGAATGAACTTGGTAAGTTCGGGGTTGAGGCAATGCAGTCCCTCAAGCAGCACGATGTCGTCGGGTTCGAGCTTCATGGTGTTGCCACGATACTCGCGGCAGCCGGTCTCGAAGTTAAAGGTAGGCATCTGCACCTCCTTGCCTGCGAGCAAGTCGGCCATGTTGCTGTTAAAGAGGTCGAGGTCCACAGCCTTGATGTTCTCGAAGTCCCACTCACCGTTCTCGTCAAGCGGTGTATCCACGCGGTTAACCACGTAGTTATCGAGCGATATCATCTTGGGACACAAGAACTTAGTCTTGAGGTGGGTGGCAAGGCGACTGGTAGTTGTTGTCTTACCGCTTGCCGACGGACCTGCGATGAGAACCATGCGGGCACCTCCGCGTTTAAACCGCGATGCGATTTCGTTGGCAATGTTACTCAGCATCTGCGAGTGGAGTGTCTCGGCAACGTCAATAATCTGCGTAGTCTGCTTGTTGAGTACGGCAACATTGAGTTCGCTCACGTCGCTCACATTGTTAATTGCATTGTATTTCTTACCCTCAAGGAACGAGTTGTAGATTTTCTCGTGCTTGCCGGCCTTGGCGGGAACCATTGGGTTGTCGGGGTCAGGACCCAGCAGCAGCATGCCTTCCTTGTAGGGAACGAGGTCAAATGTTGATATGTGACCGGTAGACGGAGCCAGCGGTCCATGGAAACTATCTATGATATTGCCCAGTTCGTAATAAACGGTGTAAAGGGCAGTGGAACTGCTCAGCAGTCTCACCTTGTCGTTGAGGCCCTGACGGCGGAACATCTCTATGAGTTCCTTGGTGGGGCGCTCACGGCGAATGAACGGGGTGTCCTCGGCAACGATTTCCTTCATGCGTGCCTTGATGGCCTTTACGGTCGCACCCTCCACAGCGGTGTGGTTGTGCTTGAAGGTGCAGAAGTAACCCTTGCCTATCGAGTGCTGTACAATGAGGCGCATGCCGGGGAAAATGTCGTTGATGGCCTTGTAGAGAATCATACACAGCGAGCGCGTGTAGGCTCGGCGGCCGGGAACACTGTTGCGGTCAAGGTATTCCACCTGTTTGGGACCATAGAGGGGATAGGTGATGTGCTTGTCGCGATTGTTGACCATCACGGTGATAGGAGTAAAACCTATTTTTTCCTTGATGCGTTCATACACGTGTTGCAGTGTCTCACCGCCTTCAACATCCACATATTCGCCTGTATTAGTGCAAAATATTTTCAGATCGTTATCCATGAAATGATATAATTTGTATTAAGACTTTTTTGATTAGTGGGTAGTTAATATTTACAGAGGGTAAAGTTAATCATTATTTTTGAAATAAGTCGCTAAATGTGAGAAAAAAATACTACTTTTGCAATATAGAAAAACTAATAAACAATGAACAAATTCTTACTTGCAGTTGCCGCACTTGCAGTCATCGCAATGCCGGCAAGCGGAAAAGACCGCATTACACATAATCCCGATGTAACCAATACCGACGTCATCCTTCATGCATGGAGTTGGAATTTCCCCACCATAACCAAGAACCTCAAGCAGATTGCCGATGCCGGATACACCATTATCCAGACTTCGCCCGTGCAGAACTGTTTCTGCCCCGAGGGCACCAGCAAGCGCATTTGGGGACAGCGCGAGGACAACGGCAACTACGAGGGTTGGTGGTTCTACTACCAGCCGCTCGACTGGAAGATTGGCAACCACGTGGTAGGCAACCAGGAGCAAATGCAGGTGATGCTCGACGAGGCTAAAAAATATGGCCTGCGCGTCATTGTCGACGTGCTGCCTAACCACACCGCATTCAGCACCGACAGCGTGTCGCCCGACTACTACAAGGCCGTGGGCGGACGCAAGAAGATGTTCCACACCAAGGGCCTCA
>DCGA01000153.1:0-636 GCA_002314465.1 bacterium UBA1790
CATGTCGGGGGTGTCGATGCTCATGTCGAACCCTGTTGCCATGACGGTGATTTTTACCTCGCTGCCCAGGTTGGTGTCGATGGTCTGCCCCACGATGAGGTCCTGGTCGTTGGTGAAATTGGCCATGAACTCGTTGATTTCCTTGGCTTCGCCAATGGCGAGTGCCCCCTCGGCCTCGGGGTTGTAGTAGATGTTGACCAGCATGCGCTTGGCGCTGTATACGTCGTGCTTCTTGAGCAGGGGAGAGTTGAGAGCGTTCTCAAATGCGCGGGTAACGCGATGCTCGCCCTCGCCGATGCCTGTGGAGATGATAGCGGGTCCGCCATCGCGCAAGGTGGTGTTCACATCCTCGAAGTCGAGGTTCCACCTGCCGTTGAAGGCGATGAGTTCGCTGATGCTGCGCGCCGCCACGGCAAGGATGTCATCGGCCTTGCTGAAGGCGTTGAGCCAGTCAAGGTCGGGGTAGATGTGGACGAGTTGCTCATTGTTGATGATGAGCAGCGCGTCGACGTACTTAGCCATCTCATCGGCTCCGTCGAGAGCCTTGTGAATCTTCTTCTTTCCCTCGAAGATGAAGGGAATGGTAACGATGCCCACGGTGAGAATGCCGCGTTCGTGTGCCAGACGAGCCACGAC
>DCGA01000153.1:646-5612 GCA_002314465.1 bacterium UBA1790
TGCCTGTGCCGCCGCCCATGCCTGCAGTGATGAACACCATCTTGGTGTTCTCGTCAAAGAGTTCCTCGATTTTCTGCTTGTCGGCCTCGGCCTTGGCGCAGCCAACCTCGGGTTTGCCGCCGGCTCCCAGTCCGTCGCCCACGACCACCTTGTGTGGTACGGGTGATGCGTGCAGTGCCTGCCAGTCGGTATTGAGAACAACATAGGACACACCCTCAATGTTGTGAAGGCTGTACATGTAGCTTACGGCATTTCCTCCGCCTCCTCCCACACCGATAATCTTGATGAGTGCGGGGTGGTGTTCGGGCTCCTTAAATCCAGGGTTTTGTGCGATTTCGTTGATGTCGATAGTCATTTTACTATAGGTTAAAGGTGAGTGTGTTTGTCTTTAAAAAAGGGTAAAAAACTACCACAGATTTAACACGAAAATCTGCGTTAGATGTTTAATCTGTGGTAGTTAATAGAATCGCTACAGGGCTGATTCTTATAGGGATAGCATCGCCAGCAAGTGCTGGTAAACCATTGGGCTATTTTTCCTTGATGTGTTACTCTCCAAACTGGATAGTACCTGCTGTTCCGGGCTTAGCGGGAGCGGCAGCAGTGGCTGCGGCGCGGGGTGCTGTGGCAGGAGTCTCGCGAAGGCTGCTGATGCGGCGCTTCACGTCGGGGCTGCGCTTGTAGGCGGGGTGGTTGCGGAGCTCGTCGAGCAGCGCCTCGTTCTCGATATCCTCTTGTGTGAGGATGATGTACTGAGCCTCGGCCTTAGCCTGGTCGTTCTTGGCAATCACGTCTTGTCCGTACTCGCCGACCATCATCTCCTTCATCTCTTCCTCGGCCTGGGGCTTAGGATCGGCAACGATGGTCTTCTTCTCGGGAGCGGGAGCGTCCTCGCTGAGGTTTACATCGAAACCTGCAGCAAGCACGGTAATCTTAATCTTGCTGTCGAGCGAGTCGTCGAAGGCAACACCGGTAATCACATCCACGTCGTGGCTGAAGTTGGCCATGAAGTTCTCCATCTCGTCCATCTCGCTCATCTGGAAAGGATCGCTCGAGTTGGGGTTGAAGTATACGTTGATGAGGATGCGGCTTGAGCTGTAAACGTCGCGGTTCTTGAGCAGGGGAGAGTTGAGTGCGTCCTCGATAGCCTTGGTTACGCGGTTCTCGCCCTCGCCATATCCGGTAGAGATGATAGCCACGCCACCATTGCGCAGGGTAGTGTTCACATCGTTGAAGTCGAGGTTCATGAGACCCTCGGCAGTGATGAGTTCGCTGATACTGCGTGCAGCGGTTGAGAGAGTATCGTCGGCCTTTCCGAAAGCGTTGTTGAAGTCAAGGTCGGGGTAAATGTTGATGAGTCTCTGGTTGTTGATGATGAGCAGCGCGTCAACATACTTACGCATCTCGGCAGCACCGGTGAGAGCCTTGAGAATCTTCTTCTGTCCCTCGAAGAGGAATGGGATGGTCACGATACCGATGGTGAGCACGCCCTTGTCGTGAGCGATGCGCGCCACAACGGGAGCAGCACCAGTACCAGTTCCGCCACCCATACCTGCGGTAATGAAAACCATCTTGGTGTCGTCGTCGAAGAGAGCGGCAATCTCCTGGTTGCTCTCCTCGGCAGCCTCGCGGGCAACCTCGGGCTTATTGCCGGCACCCAGACCGAATGTCACGTTGGGGCCGATGAGCACACGGTTAGGCACGGGCGACATGTTGAGCGCCTGTCGGTCGGTATTAATCACAACGAACGACACGCCGTCGATGTTCTGCGAGTACATGTGGTTAATGGCGTTGTTACCGCCACCGCCCACACCCACAACCTTGATGATGGTGGGAAGCTTGGCTTCGGTTTCAAATCCAGAACCCCCGGCGATATCGTCGAGATTGGGACGATTATTGTTATATTCTTCCATATATCGTAGTTTTTAATAGTTTGCGTTTAGATGTTTAGGAACAGTACATTAGATTTCCTGGTCGGCGTCGCTGATGAGGCTGTCAAATTTCTTTGTAAGGTTCTTCCACCAGCCGGATCCACTCTTTTCATCCTTCTTCTTTGATGTAGGTTCGGGTACGGGAGCGGGATCAACATCGGGACGTGGAGTAACAACGGGGTCGAAGTTGTCGTCGTAGTCGTGTACCTTGACGCAAGTGTCCATGGGGTCCATAGTGCGTGCAGCCTCGGCGAGAAGCGATATTACCTGCACGTTCTCGGGGCTGTTGGCACGGCTCTGCTGAGCGAAGAACACGTTGCTGGGCATGTTGGCCTCGCGCACAGCCACCTTGATGGTGTCTTCGAGTTTCTTGGGCATACCCTTGAGTTGTGCGGCACCACCAGTGAGCACGATAGACGAGATGTCGCCTGCGGTCATGTTGGCATATTCGAGCTGCTTGTTCACGTTGGCGATGATTTCGCCTGCGCGAGCGTTGATGTACTGTGCAGCCTCCTTAGAGTTCACGCCCTCGACCATGATAGAGTCAACCATCTGGAGGTCGAGAGGATTGTTGATGTTCTTCTTAATGCGCTCGGCAGCGTCCTCAAGCACCTTCATGCCGTTGGCAACATCGAGTGTGAGGTTACGTCCGCCCAGGGGCAGTGTGTTGAGGTACTGCAGCATGCCGTTCTTGTAGATGGCCACGGTAGTAGTCTCGGCGCCCATGTCGACGAGCATACATCCCAGTCGCTTCTCTTCGTCGGTGAGGATGTGCTGTCCCATTGCCAGCGCAGTGGTGATATAGTTAGTCTTTTCGCAGATAGAAGCCATGACGCGGTCGAGCCCGAGGCGAATAGCCTTATTAGCGACAATCATGTTGAACTGAATCTTAAGGCTATTGCCATACTGTCCGGCGGGGTCGTTGTTAGTGACAAGTTTCTTGTCGACATAGAACGCACGCGGCACCGACGTGATGGTCTGGTACTGCTTGACAGCGTTGCGGCTACCCTCGCGCAGGATTGCTTCGATGGTATTAGTCGTGATAGACTGCGAAGCGTCGATGCTGCGATTGATTTCGCTGGCCTCGCTGTGCACCGAACGTCCTCCCACACCCACAAACACCTGTGTGATGTCTCCGTCCAGGTTGTTTGAAATGTTACGCAGGATGCGGTTGATGCTGCTCTTGATGTTCTCTACATTCTGCACCTGGCCGTAGCTGACGCAGTTGGTCTGTGTCTCTTGGAAGAGATGGCTCACGGTGATGCGGTTGTCGCTGGTTTTCTCAGCGACAGCTCCCACTACCTTAGAACTGCCTATCTCAATGGCGACGATATATTGTTTTTTAGCCATAAGTATATGAGTATTTTTCTTTTATTAGTTTTGTTTTGAATTGTTAGTTTTCTGTGCGTGCTCTTCTTTCAGAGTTTCGAGGTCGAAGTCGTCGTCGTTCTGAAGGTCGGTCGAGTCGGGTACATAGGCCTCTTTCACTTTCTTGAGTCGCTTGGTACCCACAACCTGGTGGTTCCACTTCACCGAGATGGTGTCGTAGTAGGAGTAACCCTTGTAGGGGAGCACTTTCTTGTAGAAGGCTGTGAGGCGCTTGAACTTGCTCTCAAAGTTGGTGGGTGTTCCCAGGTTGACCACATGTCCCGAAATAGCGGGAATGATGAACACGTTGTTGCTGTCGCGCACGCTGATCATGGTCACGAGTTCCTTGAGCGTGGGGTCGGCATTGATATACTCGACCAGAGGCAGCAATCGTGTTGCCGGGAACGCCTGAGTGAACTTGCCTTGCACTACAGGCACGTCGGCAATAAAGTTTGGGCTTGACACCATGCGCTTGCCGTCGCTGTTCATGTAGTAAGACGAGTTGCCGTCAAAAACCCTGAGCACCGGCACAATCTGCTTAACTCGGATAATCAGGTGGTTGTTAGCGGCAATGACACACTCGGCACTCTCGAGGTAAACCGACTCGCGCAGTTTGTTCTCGATGAAGTCGGTGTTAATCTTGCTCACCGGTAGTCCCACGGCCTTGAGCCCCATGCGGTTCATCTCGGAGAGAATACCCTCGGGAGTCACAAACGAAGTGCTGTCGGCGTTAAGAACCTCAACGTCGATTGCCGTGCACACCTCGCGCTGGGCCTTACCGGCCGCCCACGAAATGCCCAAAACGAGCAGTGCGGTGAGCACTATAAGCACTATGTATCTGATAAGCCGTTTCACCGTTGTTGCAGCTTAACTTGTTCGCATATCTGAGGGAGCAAATTGACGATGTCGCCAGCACCCACAGTCAAACAAATGTCAAAGTTAAGAAAATGTAATGAATTAATCAAATTTTCTTTGGTGTAAATGCTTTTTGTGGGGCAAGTTACCTTGTCGAGTATGATTTGTGAAGTCACACCCTCGATGGGTAGCTCGCGAGCCGGGTATATGGGGAGGAGCAGCAACTCATCGGCCAGCGACAGCGCCTCGGCAAAACCGTCGCACAAATCGCGCGTGCGGCTGAAGAGGTGTGGCTGGAAAATGACGCTGATTTTACGTCCCGGATACAGGCTGCGCACACTTGATATGCTCGCCTTGATTTCGTCGGGATGGTGGGCATAATCGTCGATAACTACCTTGCCCTGGGGGCCTTCTTCCTTGAGCCAGAACTCAAAGCGGCGCTTGGGTCCCATGAACGAAGCCATAGCCTGCTTCATAGCCTCGGGCTCAACGCCAGCGAGGCGGCATGCCGCCATAGAAGCGATGGCATTCTCAATGTTGATGTCGACGGGCACGCCCAAAGAGATGCCTTCGACGGTCTCCCACGGAGTTACCATATCGAAGGTGATGGTGCCGTCGCCCTTCACGATGTTGGTGGCATGGAAGTCGCCCTCATCGCGAGAGTAGGTATATGTGGTCACGCCGGGCTGAGTGCGAGGCACCAGGTCGAGGCCTGTGTGCACCACGAGGTAGCCGTCGGGACGAATGAGCGAAGTGAAATGGGCAAAACTCTCGAGATAGTTCTCGTAGTTGCCGTAGATGTCGAGGTGGTCGGG
>DCGA01000142.1:0-12816 GCA_002314465.1 bacterium UBA1790
GCACCGCAGGCAATGGTGATGAACATGGCGGGAATCATCGGGTCGCCGCCCTTAATGCCCAGTTTGGCCTCGCCCATGTTATACAAGCCGTCCCACAATTCGGGCATGTTCGGATGCTTGAAAATGAGCATTACAAACAGTGCGATACCCATGAAGATAATAGAGAATGCAAAGATGGGATAAATCTTGCCTATAATCTTGTCTACAGGCATCATGGTTGCAATTATGTAATACCCGAAGATAATGAGCATCCACACGAGCAGGCTTGAGAAAATGCCCTCAGGCATCATCCCGGCAAGCAGAGTTGCGGGGCTCAGCACAAACACCGCGCCCACCATGATGAGAAGCAACAGTGAGAACGCAATCATTAATTTCTTCATGGTTCCACCCAGATATTTGCCCACGATTTCGGGAAGGCCTATTCCCTCGTTCCTGATACTGATGGCGCCGGCAAAGTAATCGTGTGTTGCGCCGGCAAAGATACTGCCAATCACAATCCATAGGTAGGCTGCCGGGCCGTACCACATACCCATGATGGAGCCGAAGATGGGGCCTGTTCCCGCAATGTTGAGGAACTGAATCATAAAAATCTTCCAGTTGGGCAGCACCATGAAGTCTACGCCGTCGTTGTATCGCACGGCGGGTGTGATTCGGCCGTCGGGACCGAACATGTTGTCTACAAACTTTCCGTAGACAAAATAGCCCAAGATAAGGGCCACAATGCTAAGGACAAATGTAATCATAAAACTGTGTATATCCTAAAGTTGATTATTCCTGAAAGGAAGTGCCGTCGATGTCGGCGATGCGTCCACGCAAGGCTGGCATGTTGTCGGCGTCACACTGCAGCGTCATCGTGCAGGTGTTGTCGAATTGCTGGTCCACAATCTTCACGTCTCCGCCCTTGGCGAGTTTCATTACATCGTTCATCGACAGGTAGGGGAATGTGAATGTAACTGTGGCCTGTTCGTGGCACTCGAGAATCTCGCCGGCCTCAATGGCAAGGCGAGCAGCCTCACGATAGGCAACGATAAGCCCCGATGTGCCCAGTTTGATGCCGCCAAAGTAGCGTATCACTACAATAACGACATTAGTGAGTCCGAATGAATTGATCTGTCCCAGGATGGGTTTGCCTGCAGTTCCGCTGGGCTCGCCGTTGTCGCTGCTCAGGTACTCGTTGCGCTGAGTGCCTATCATGTAGGCCCAGCACACGTGGCGCGCGTCGTGGTATTCGTTGGTATAACGCTTTACCACGGCCTTCGCCTCGTCGGCAGTCTGCACGGGCTCAACGTAGGAGATGAACTTGCTCATCTTCTCCTTGTAGAGGCCTTGCGACACTCCCTTCACTGTCTTAAAGAAATCACTCATTTACTTATTGGCCATGTTGTATATAGCAGCCATTGCTGTTGTGTCTATTTTCTCAATCGAGCCGTATGAGAGTTTGCCGCCGTGGCTGCACTTGTCGACCATCTCGGCAATCTCGGCATCGGTTACGGGGCGTCCCAGCAGTTCGGGAATGCTGGTAGGCATGCCTATTGTGCGGTAGAAGTCTTCTACGGCTTCGATACCACGCAATGCGGTTGCCTCAAGGTCGGTGTAGTCGCATTCCACGCCCATCACGTTTACCGCAAACTGTACGAAACGGTTCACATGGCGAGGCATCATGTAGCGTGCCCAACTGCCCCACATAGCCGCAAGGCCGGCACCATGAGTCACGCCGAACATCGCACTCAGTTCATGCTCGAGTTTGTGTGTCACGAAGTCTTTCTCGCCACCGCATTCGGTAAGGTCGTTGTGCGCAAGGCTTCCTGCCCACATGATTTGTGCGCGCAGACGATAGTCCTCGGGGCGCTTGAGCACTTCTACTGCACAGTCCTTGACAGTGCGAAGCAGTGCCTCCGAGATTGCGTCGGTGAGCATCATGTCCTGATGGGCGCAGAAGTAGCGCTCCATGGTGTGCATCATGATGTCGGTAGCACCTGCAGCGGTCTGATATGCGGGTAGGGTATATGTTCGCTCGGGATTCATGATGGCAAACTTGCATCGGCACAGGTCGCTGTTCACGCCGCGCTTGAGCATCCCGGCCTCGTCGTTGGTAATGACGCAGCTGCTGCTCATCTCACTGCCGGCAGCGGGAATAGTAAGCACGGCAGCTACGGGCAGGCATGCCTTGGGTACAGCCTTGCCGTCCCACAAGTCCCACACGTCGCCCTCGTAGGGTACGCCGTAGGCTATGGCCTTCGCCGAGTCGATAACGCTGCCGCCGCCCACTGCCAGAATGAAGTCGACCTTCTCGTTGCGGCACAACTCAATGCCGCGGCGCACCATCGACAGTTCGGGATTGGGGACAACGCCACCCAGTTCCACCGTGTATAATCCGGCCTCGTTGAGAAGCGTGAGCATCTTGTCGAGAAGTCCCGACCTGCGGGCACTGCCACCGCCATAGTGAACCAGAACGCGGCTTCCGCCGTATTGCTTAACCAAGGTGGCTACCTGCTGTTCGCTCTCGCGGCCAAATACCACTCGCGTGGGAGTATAGAAATTGAAATCCTTCATAACTATTCTTTTGTATTATGTGCAAAGTTACTAATTATTTAACGAAAACAAAAACGAAATGTACAAAGTATTCTAAGTTTTTGTGTTAGCAGATACAAAAAATACACTCCCGCTCGGACTGATGCCGGGCGAGAGTGCATGTGTTGTATCAGTGTTGTGTTTACTCTGAGGGAGTTTCAACTGATGCCGGTTCCTTGGGTGCCGGAGCAGGTTCTTCTTTAGGAGTATCCTTAACCGGTGTCTCCTTGGGTGTTTCTGCCTTGGGTTGTTTTTTCTCCTTTGGTTTCTCTGCGGGTTTTGAGTCAGAAGGAGTGGGAGGAGGCATGGTTGTACCTGTTTGGTCAAGGAAGCGCAGGCACGCACGTGCACTGCCGCCGGTATAGGCCTTGTATATGTTGTTGGCAAACAGGATGTCGGTAATGTGGTTGGCGGCAACATATTGGCGCATGTTCTTGTTGAAATAACGTGTGTCTATCACGTGGATTTCCTCAAACGAATAGAACAGGAAACCGGGCAGAGCGTTGCCGTAACTGTCCTTGAGGATGATGAGTCGGCGGCCGTTCTTTGTGGCTGTACGCACGGTTGTTATCTTGGTGTCACCGCCCATGAACGTACCATAGGCGTTGCTGTTACCGTCCTTCAGGTGATAGAAAAATCTGCCTTGGCTTGGAGCGCTTTCCCGGGTGATCTGGAATCCCTTGCTCACGGTGTAGTTGATGTAGGTAGTTGTGTAGTCGATGCCGCGAGGCTCGTAGTATACGAAATCCTCGGGGGCGTTCTTCAATGCTATGTCATGAGAGAATCCGTACATAGTGCCAACATAGTTGCGAACTACGCGTTTGTCATAGTTTGACAAGTCTTTGAAGGGTACTCCGGCAACGTGGGCAAACTTTTGTGCGGCATAATAGGCGCCGAGTGGTGCCCAGTGGTGGTCGGTGCGCAGGTAGATGTCCTCAGTGACATGTTGTGACAACGGTGTGTAGCAGTCTACAGCCTTGACGCTGGGCAACAAATGGTTGTAGATATTACGGATCACGGGCAACTGCGGGCGTGACATCTTCTTTGCCTTTTCGGGCAGATAGAACTCGCTGGAAATGGGAATCACCATGCAGTAGATGTTCACGCTATTGCCAAATACCTCCTTGTATCGGTTGGCTGTCTCGGCATAGGCTGTACCTCCCTCAGGCGAACCTCCGAATGCATTAAGCGCCCTGACGTTGCTTCCCGAACCCACGAGAATGATGCCTGCACTTGCAATCTTGGCGTTCTCGTCGGCCATGTTGCCGCCTTCAAATTCGGCTATGTTGCGGTTGTCGTCATCATCGTTGAGAGGGGTGGCTTCGGCATCGGCAGCCGGAGCCTCGTCGGCGCTGGCGTGGAACACAATGTTGTCGTCGCTGCTGCCCAGTTGCAGCGACGTGTATTGCTTCACGGTCATCGACATTGTCATGAGCACGTCGCGGTAGGGCTCGCTGTCGCTGAACCACTGGTTCACTTCGCTTGTGAATGTGCCGTCTTGCAGTTTCTCGATGGAGAATGACGGGAATGTTGCGAGTTCGCGACGCTCGAGTTCCGAATAGGTGCTTCGGGGGAAAGTCGCAAACACCGCTGCCATCGTGAAGAACAGGATGCTTATTAGTATGATGAAAACCCTATTCATTGCTCTAAGTAATTGCGGTAGTACTTGGTTGTGCGTGCTGTTGCGGCATGTCCCGTGTTGTTGGCAAACAGAATATCGGTTACACCATGTTCCTTTACATACTCGGTGAGATTGAGTGTGAAGTAACGGCAGTCTACTACATGTATTTCTTCAAAGGAGTAGAAGAGATATCCGGGCAATGCATTGCCGAAGCTGTCCTTGAGAATGAGCAAGCGGCGGCCATTACCGGTGGATGTCTTTACCTGGGTGAGTTTGTAGTCACCGCCCATGAATGTGCAGTAGGCCATACCGCTGCCGTCGTCATATTTCCAGAAGAAATCGCCCTCGTGGGGCTCGCTGGCTTTCACCACATTGCGTCGAGCCTTGTCGAGTGTGTACTCGATGAAGGTGGTGGTATAGTCAACGTCCTTGGGGACATAATATATGAAATCTTCGGGAGCTTCCTTTACCTCTTTGACCCCCGACCATTTATACATTGTTCCCACGAAGTCGTGTACATACCGCTTGTCATAATTTGACAAATCCTTGAATGGTACGTCTGCTGCAGCGGCGAACTGCTGAGCTGCATAATATGCTCCGAGTGGAGCCCAGTGGTGATCGGTGCGTGAATATATCGCCTCGTCGGCATGAGCCTTCATGGTGGACAGCAGTTCTATGCCCTTAACGTTCTTGTCAAGGCTGGCGAAGCAAGATGCAATGGCTTTGTCCTGTGAGCGGGTAATGTCGGCTTTGAAGTCTGCACCATACACAGCCACTGCTGTGGGGATGGGCATGCAATAGATGTTTACTTTGCCTTCAAAGTGCTTGTAATAAAGATTGGCAACCGCCGCATAGTCGGCGAGGCAATCACTACCGCCTTTAAATGTGCTCATTGCCCTCACATTGCAAGAGTCGCCCATGACAACAATACCCTGGTTGCCAAATCGAAGGCGAGGCTGTGCCACGCTATCGGTAGTCTGGGCGAGTGCGCCCAGTGTAATTGCTGCTATATATAAGAATGAGAGTATGCGAATCATAATCAATCGGGATTAAAATCTTGTGTAAAGGAATGCGTTGTTTGTTGCACCCACAAGGAGTGCCGAACTGATGACGAGTATCACTATCGAGAACACGATGCGGGTACACATAACGCCAAATCGGTACATGGCTGTGTCTTCGCCGCCTGTGGTCCATGCCCACAATTGGGTAGCCCACTTGCGTACGGGCATTGCAAAGACGATTGCCACTATCCACAGCCAGAAGTTGTTCATGAAAGCGGCCTCGGTGATAATGTTGTGGAATTCCTTGGACTGTCCGAAGAATACATTGAAGAACTGGCCCATCTGCGCCACATCTACAAAGTAGAAGATACCCCAACCGATAACCACAAGCACAAAACTATAGATGTGCATGAAGAATGCGGGAATGTGCCACTTGAGTAGGGTGTATTTCTCAATCATGAGTATCACGCCGAAGTACAGACCCCACAGGATGAAATTCCAACTTGCACCATGCCACATACCGGTGAGGAACCACACGATGAGCAGGTTGAGCCACTGGTGACGGCGGTTACCGCCCAGGGGGATGTACACATAGTCACGGAAGAAACTACCCAGCGACATGTGCCAGCGACGCCAGAAGTCGGTAATCGAACTGCAGCAATAAGGATGGTTGAAGTTCTCGTTGAAACGGAATCCCAGGCAACGGCCGATACCGATTGCCATATCGGAGTAACCCGAGAAGTCGTAGTAAATCTGGAAAGTGAATGCCAGCAATCCCAACCATGCACCTGTAGTGCTCAGGTCGGCAAATCCGTTGGCAAGGAACTGGTCGGCGATTTCCGACAACTGGTTGGCGATGATAACCTTCTTGCCAAGGCCCAGCATGAAGCGAGAAATACCCTCGGCAATGTCCTTATCCTTAACGCGGCGCCCGTGTATATCGTTAACTATGGTGCCATATCTCACGATGGGACCTGCAATGAGCTGCGGGAACATAGAGATGTAGAGCAGCAATCCCCAGTAGCTGCGTTGGGCAGGAGATTCCTTGCGGTAAACGTCTACAAGATAAGATATTGACTGGAAGGTGTAGAAACTGATGCCGATGGGCAGCGCAATCTGCGGAACGGCGCACGGAATGCCAACGGCGTTAAGTTGCTCGGCAAAGAATCCGGCATACTTGAATGTGCCAAGCACAGCAAGGTTACAGGCAACGCCCACGCCGAGCGAGAATCCACGACCGCGTTCGAGCGAGTCCATGATGCGTCCCACGATGAAATTCATGAGTACGCTTGCCAGCATCAGGAATACGTATATAGGCTCGCCCCATGCATAGAAGATGAGCGAGAATACTACCAGTACAAAGTTTTTAGCGGCGTTTTGGGGCGCGCGAGTGTCTTCGTCACCGAGTAATAATTGGTCTACGGCCGCTCCAAGCAAATAGCAAAGGATAAAAGCGGGCAGAAACGCAAATAAAAAGAATAAGTCGGCAAATACCATGATGTAGCCTTATACTATTTTTCGTAACAAGTTGCAAAGTTACAACAATTTCACGAATAGAAAAAAAACAACAGATTTTCTTTTTATTAGTGTAATAAAAAGTATTGTTGCTGCGTTTAATGGATAATAAAACAACAGCGATATGAAAGACCGAAATATCAAAATGGCAAAGAGAATCTACTACATCTGCAGTGTGTTGTTTGTTCTCTCTTTAGGACTGCTGGGATGGGTTGCTTATGATTATTTCCACGGTAATGCTTCCTTTCGCGACCTTGTAACTGTAATATTAAATGTATGTCTGTTTGGGGTGATTTCACTGCGCAACCGCAAGGTGGCCCAAGGTGGCTACAAGGATGATTAATCCTCGAGCGCAGGGTGCTTTTCTTGCAGAAAGTCCTTTTTTTACAATCTACTGCGGCAAGGTCTTTGTAACTTTGCCGCAGATTAATGATTGAGAGAAATTTAGACTATGAAATTAAGAAAACTACTTGCGATGCTGGTTATTGCCATGGGTGTAATCCACGTTGTCGCTACATTTACACCGCTTATCAATTCTGGGCTTGAAACTATTTCTACAGGCAAGGCTCAGGCAATCACTTACTTTAGCCTAATGTGTGGCACGCTTCTCATTGCATGCGGATCACTGCTTTTAATGCTCATGGATAAAACCGCTGAGCATAGTTTCCTAAGGTTACCCATGGCTTTTATCTGCGGTGTGGTTCTCCTTGCCGGTATCCTTGCACCCTGTTTCATGCCTCACAATCCATTTGCATGGCTGCTATGTTGCATCACTGCCTTGAACGCTTTGTTATATGTGTTGAAAAAGCGTGCAGTATGATGGGCAGGTCTGTAATTTCGTAAATAGTGCTAAATTGCACCCGTGTAGGGTGGGACGATTTGGTGGTATGCGATATTTCTTGTATCTTTGTTGACCGAAAAAAGATAAACAAAACAAGAAATATAATGAAAAGTAGAATTACCGAACTCTTTGGTATTGAATACCCCATTATTGCTGGCGGTATGGTGTGGTGTAGCGGTTGGCGTCTTGCTGCCGCTGTGAGCAACGCCGGTGGCCTGGGCCTTATTGGTGCCGGCTCTATGACTCCCGAGGTGTTGCAGGAGCACATCCGCAAGTGCAAGGCTGCTACCGACAAGCCCTATGGCGTGAATGTTCCCCTTATGTATCCTCAGATTGAGCGTCTCATGGACATCATCGTAGAGGAGAAAGTCCCCGTTGTGTTTACCAGTGCCGGTAGTCCCAAGAAGTGGACTCCGTTCCTTCACGAGTATGGCGTGAAGGTGGCCCACGTTGTAGCGTCATCGGCATTTGCTGTTAAATGCGAGCAGGCTGGGGTAGATGCCGTTGTAGCCGAGGGCTTTGAGGCCGGTGGTCACAACGGCCGTGAGGAGACTACAACCATGTGTCTCATTCCTGCAGCCCGCAAGGCAACTTCACTTCCTCTTATCGCTGCCGGAGGCATTGCAACCGGCGAGGCTATTCTGGCAGCCAAGGTGCTTGGCGCCGAGGGCGTCCAGATAGGTACACGCTTTGCTCTCACCGAGGAGAGCAGTGCAAGCGAAGCCTTCAAGACCCGCTGCCTTGACCTCAATGAGGGCGATACCAAACTCTTGCTTCGCAAACTCTCACCCACACGTCTCGTGAAGGGTGGTTTCTATACTGCTATCGAAACTGCCGAGAACGAAGGCGCTACCCCTGAGCGTCTGCTCGAGATTATCGGCACCGGTGCTTCGCGCCGTGGTATCTTTGAAGGCGATGTAGAGACCGGCGAACTCGAGATAGGGCAGACCTCGGCTTTGCTCAAGGGCAAGGGTGTGCAGACTGTTCAGCAGGTCTTCGACGAGATGACAGCCGAGTATACTGCTGCGGTAAACAAAATCAAAAACATTTAATCGCGCAATTTCGGTAAAAATCCGTATATTTGCACGAAAAATAACAAGTTGAATTTAGACAAAAAAGGAAATAAGCTATGTCACAATGGTTTGAATGTAAAGTGAAATATGACAGACTCACCGAAGCAGGTGTTGTCAAGACAGTAACCGAACCCTATCTGGTAGACGCTCTCTCATTTACCGAGGCCGAGGCACGCATCACCGAGGAGATGCAGCCTTATATCTCTGGCGAGTTTGCAGTAACCGCAGTGCGTCGTGTCAACCTCAGCGACATCTTCTATAATGCCGAGGGTGACAAGTGGTACAGGGTTAAAACCAACTACATCACTATCGACGAGAAGACAGCAGTCGAGAAGAAGACCGCTTCGTTCCAGATGGTTCAGGCTACCGAGTTTGCCCAGGCTCTCAAGGTTTTCATGGAAGGCATGAAGGACACTATGGCCGACTTTGAAATCGCTTCTATCACCGAGACTCCTCTCATGGACGTGTTCTCGGCCAACTTGCAGCGCACTGCTGCCGACAAGGCTGCTAAGTAAAACCGGGCATCGTGAGTATTGCCGATAGCATAAAAGACATTAACGGACAGTTGCCGCAGGGCGTTCGCCTTGTGGCTGTGTCAAAGTTTCATCCCGTCGAGGCCGTAAAGGAGGCTTACGACGCTGGCCAGCGTGTGTTCGGCGAAAGCCGCGCTCAGGAACTTTCGGTTAAGGCTCCGCTTATGCCGGGCGATGTAGAGTGGCATTTCATCGGCCATCTGCAGACCAACAAGGCCCGCCAAGTGGTGCAAGTGGCCCATGTGATTGAAAGTGTCGACTCACTCAAGTTGCTTCGTCTCATTGACAGCGAGGCCGCCAGGGCAGGCCGTACCATTGACGTGTTGCTCCAGTTACATGTTGCCCGAGAAGAGGCCAAATCGGGGTTCGCTCCCGACGAACTGCTCTCGCTTGCCGATGCTGGCTACCTGGAAGGCTTGACTAATACCCGCATACGCGGTATTATGGCTATGGCGACTTTTACCGACGATGAGGCACAGATTGCACGAGAGTTTGCAACGGTAAAGCAAACCTTTGATACTCTCAAGGCTGGTGCAATGTCGGGCAACACTTCATTTGATGAAATCAGCATGGGTATGAGCGACGATTGGCACATTGCTGTGCAACACGGTAGCACGCTTGTGCGCATTGGTACCGCCATATTTGGCGCCCGCCAGTATTAACAAATGTTGAAAAATTATAAAAATGAGGTGCAACTGCAGTGTGCACCTTATTTTTTTTTACATTTAATTATTTGATAATTAAAAAAATTATTAACTTTGTAGTTGGAACTTTAAACAAGAAAACTAATTATTAACAAAAATAACACTAAGTAAAATGTCACAACAAAAGAAACAATGGGCAGCTATCATTATGATGATCGCCCTGTTTGCAATGATTGCATTCGTAACCAACCTGTGCTCACCCATGGCTACAATCGTGAAGAACCAGTTCGGTGCTTCGGAGACTGCCGGCCAGATTGGTAACTACGCTAACTTCATCGCTTACCTGCTTATGGGTATCCCCAGCGGTATGCTTATCGCAAAGTTTGGTTACAAGAAGACTGCTCTTGCTGCACTTGTAGTAGGTATCGTAGGTCTGGGTCTTGAGTTCCTCAGCGGCCAGGTAGGTGGTGATGGCGCTTATTGGGTATATCTGCTGGGCGCATTCATCAGCGGTATGTGCATGTGTATGCTCAACACAGTTGTTAATCCTCTGCTCAACGTCCTGGGTGGTGGCGGCAAGACCGGTAACCAGCTCATCCAGGTGGGTGGTGCTTTCAACTCGGCTGCTGCTGTTGCTGTTTACATCCTTATGGGTGCACTCATCGGCGAGGTTACTAAGGAAACTGCAATCAGCGATGCTACTCCCGCTCTTGCAATCGCAGGCGGTATCTTCGTTCTGGCATTCGTTATCCTTCTGTTCACCAAGATTGAAGAACCCGAGCAGGCTCCCGTACAGACTAGCCTCATCACTGGTGCTCTCAAGTATCGTCACTTCACCCTCGGTGCTCTCGCAATCTTCCTGTATATGAGCGTTGAGGTTGGTACTCCCACCTACATGATGTCTTACCTTCAGACTCCCGAGGTTGGCGTTAGCGCAAGCGTTGCCGGTCTTATCGCATCTGTTTACTGGTTCATGATGTTCATCGGCCGTAGCGTTGGCGGTAGCATCGGTGGCAAGGTTAGCAGCCGCACTATGGTAAGCGTTGTTGCCGCTGTGGCAATCGCTCTTCTCCTGTTTGGTATGCTCGCTCCCGCAAGCATTAAGGTTAGCGTTCCCGGTATCGACTGGGCTAACCTCAATGTGATTTGGACAGAGGTTCCTGTTGGTGTATTCGCATTCATCCTTGTAGGTCTTTGCACATCAGTTATGTGGGGCGGTATCTTCAACATGGCTGTTGAGGGTCTCGGCAAGTACACAGCTGCTGCCAGCGGTATCTTCATGACAATGGTATTCGGCTGCGCTGTAATGGTAGGTCTCCAGGCATTTGTTGCCGACAATTGCGGCATCCTTATTAGCTACATCATTCCCACCGCTTGTGCTGCTTACATCCTGTTCTATGCTCTCATTGGCAGCAAGCCCGCCAAGACAGAGGAATAATATCCTGGTTACACATATATAATATATATAGCAAATGCCACCCTTCGCGGGGTGGCATTTTGCTTTATTGTCGCAATTTGTGGTACAACCGTGTATGCAGTGGAACTTTTTTGCACTTACATTTTGCCAATTAAGTATTTTGTAGTAATTTCGTAGACAAATTCATATCACATAAAAAAACAGATTATGATAGATGAAAAACTCATGACCATGGCGGCAAACAACATCCGTATTCTTGCTGCAAGTATGGTAGAGAAGGCCAACTCGGGCCACCCTGGCGGCGCAATGGGCGGTGCCGATTTCGTAAACACTCTTTACTCAAAGTATCTGGTTTGTGACCCCGACGATCCCGCATGGTTCGCTCGCGACCGTTTCTTCCTTGATCCCGGTCACATGTCACCTATGCTTTATAGCGTACTTTTCCTTACCGGCAAGTACTCTGTTGAGGATATCCAGTCGTTCCGCACATGGGGCAGCGTGACTCCCGGTCACCCCGAGCTCGATGTGAAGCACGGCGTAGAAAATACTTCGGGCCCTCTTGGCCAGGGTCATGTTATGGCTGTGGGTTGTGCTATTGCCGAGCGTTTCCTCGTGGCTCGCTACGGTGAGACTATCGCACACAAGACCTATGCATTTATCAGTGACGGTGGTGTTCAGGAGGGTATCTCGCAAGAGGCTGCCCGTATTGCCGGTTATCTTGGTCTGAATAATCTCATTATGTTCTACGACAGCAATGCTGTGCAGTTGTCGACCGACTGCGATGCGGTAAGTTGCGAAGACACTGCTGCAAAGTATCGCGCATGGAACTGGAATGTAATCGAAGTGGACGGCACAAGTGCCACACAGCTTGCGCAAGCTCTTGAGGCTGCACAGGCCGAGGCCGAACGTCCCACACTCATCCTTGGTCACACAGTAATGGGCCGTGGTTGCGTTACCGAAGAAGGTGCAAACTTTGAAGGCAAGTGCAGCACGCACGGACAGCCCATCAGCAAGTCGGGTGCAAACTATGAGAAGACCGTTGCCAACCTTGGTGGTTATGTTGAGAATCCTTGGGCTGTGTTCCCCGAGGTTGCTGCTCTCTATGCCGAGCGCAATGCCGAGCTTCGTAATATCGTTGCGAAGCGTCGCGAGGAATTCAATGCTTGGGCCCAGGCTAATCCCGAATTGGCTGCCGAACTGCAGGATTGCATCGATGGCAAGATTGCCGATGTAGACTACGCAGCAATTGAGCAGAAACCCAACAGCGCTACACGTGCTGCTTCTGCGGCCGTGCTCAAGGTTCTTGCCCAGAAGGTAAAGAACATGATTGTGTCGAGTGCCGACCTTGCCAACAGTGATAAGACCGATGCATTCCTCAAGGTGGCTGGTGCATTTGGCCGCCATGACTTCAACGGTGCATTCCTCCACGCGGGTGTTTCTGAACTCGCGATGACATCTATTATAAATGGTATGGCGCTTCACGGCGGTGTGGTTGCTGCTTGCGGTACATTCTTCGTGTTCAGTGACTATATGAAACCCGCTGTTCGCCTCTCGGCTCTCATGGAACTGCCCGTTAAGTTCATCTGGACTCACGATGCAT
>DCGA01000142.1:12823-25999 GCA_002314465.1 bacterium UBA1790
ATGCATTCCGTGTAGGTGAGGATGGCCCCACTCATGAGCCCGTTGAACAGGAAGCTCAGATTCGTCTCATGGAGGAACTCAAGAACCACAGTGGTCGCAACAGTATGCTCGTGCTCCGTCCTGCCGATGGTCCCGAGACGTCTGTAGCGTGGAAGATGGCAATGGAGAATACACTTACTCCCACTGCGCTTATCCTTTCTCGCCAGAACATCAATGACCTGCCCGCAGCAAGCGGTAACCGTTATCAGGAAGCCCTCGGTGCGATGAAGGGTGGTTACGTAGTTGTTAAGGAAGAGAATCCTGACGTGATTCTCGTGGGTAACGGTTCCGAAGTATCAACCCTCGTGGCTGCAGCTGCAATTATTGCCGAGCAGGGTGTTAAGTCGCAGGTTGTATCGGTTCCCTCGATAGGTCTCTTCCTCGACCAGGACAAATCTTACCGTCAGTCGGTGATACCTGCCGAAGTTCCGGCGTTTGGTCTTACAGCCGGACTTCCCTCAACACTCCGTAGAGTTGTTCCAACGGGAGAAATCTTTGGTCTGGACCATTTTGGAGCATCGGCTTCTTACAAAGTTCTGGACGAAAAATTCGGTTTTACCCCCGAAAAAGTGGCTTTAAAAGTGCTTCAAACGTTAAAATAGGGCGTTTTTTCAACAAAAAGTGCATTTTTTTATTGGAAAAGTATGTGTAATAGAAAAAAAGTTCCTATATTTGCACAATAATTTGTACAAGAATATAAAATTTTTAATTGTTTAACAGATACAAAACACGTAAGTCTATGAAAAAGATTACATTGATGGCGCTTGCATGCGCCATGTTCATGGTTCCTACTGTTGCTAGCGCACAGGAGGTAACTTATGTTGAGGATCCCGCACAAGGTTATGTTTTCAACAAGTTCTGTGATAACTGGTTTGTTGAGGCTCTCGGTGGTGCTGGTGTCATGATGTCTAAGTACGATGCTGAGGCTAAGTTCACTGACCGTATTGGTTGGAAGGGTAACCTCGCAATCGGTAAGTGGTTCTCTCCCGTTATCGGCGTTCGCGTTGGTGGTGAGTTCAACCAAATGAAGGGTGTTGCTAAGGCTGGTTCAGTTTCTTCTCTCGGTATGCGCCAGGAGTCAGTTAAGACTGGTTACAACGCTCAGCAGTTCAACAACATCGGTGCTTTCGGTGATGTTATGTTCAACCTGACTAACCTCTTCTGTGGTTACAAGCCTGGTCGTTTCTACAACGCTGACCTCTATGCAGGTTTTGGTGTACATTGGGTATACGAGCGTGAGAACGACGGTAAGGGTGACTGGAAGTATGCTGGTGGTGACACTCACAGCCGCAACTTCTCAGCTCGCGTTGGTCTTCTTAACACATTCCGTCTGAGCGAGCACGTTAACCTGCTGCTCGACCTCCGCTTCGATGAGATGCAGGAGCACGTTGACGGTTTCACCAAGACTTGGGTTGAATATCCCTCTGCTCTCCTCGGTCTTTCTTACAAGTTCGACAAGACAGAATGGAATGCTCCCGTTGTTCCCGTTTGCCCCACTTACAAGTACACAGATGCTGAAGGTGACGCTCTCGTTGCTCGTCTCGCTGCTGCTGATCGCAAGATCGCTGACCTCGAAGAGCAGCTGAAGAACTGCCGCAAGCCCGCTCCCGTTGTACAGCAGGCTGCTCCCACAGTTGAGGCTCCCCTCGCAACTATCTACTATCCCATCAACGTTTCTAAGATCGTAGGTGTACAGAACAACGTTGTTGACGCTGTTGCTAACGTAATGGCTGAAGAGTCTAACAACTACGAACTCACTGGTTGGGCTGATAACTACACTGGTAACGACAAGATCAACACTCGCCTCCGTAAGGAGCGTGTTGCTGGCGTTAAGGAAGCTCTCGTAGGCAAGGGTATCGCTGCTGATCGTCTGAACACTCAGATCAACGATGGTAACCTTACTAACTACGGTCCCAAGTGTGCTTCTCTTGACCGTGCCGTAACTATCGTTCGCGCTAAGTAATTTATCACAACGATAATACATTAAAAACGCTCCCATTCCGGGAGCGTTTTTTTTATGCTTAAAGTGAATGTGGCACAATATTTGCTCGACTATGTTCAGTAGCAATTATTGCTACTCTTGGTTACACAAATTCATTTAGTTTTACTATGGGAATCTTAAGAGTTTTACTTTGTATCATATTTCCTCCCCTTGCTGTTCTGGATAAGGGTTGTGGTTCTTTCCTCATCATTTGCATTCTCACGCTGTGCGGATGGATACCAGGTATAATCGGTGCTCTCATCATCAATAATAAGTGAAATGTTTGATAGGATTGTGAAGATTATTGCGTAATTATTGCATATGCATAAGAGTTTTATTACCTTTGCAATAACCAATAATTATTAATCTTTTAAAAGTCGTGTTTATGGATAAATTCTTCAGTAACGACACTTATTTTGTCGACGAGAAAGCTTTTACAGTAATTAATGAGTACAAGATTTATAATACCGAAGGTACTCAGGTAGGTGTTGCTCGCGAAAATGGTTCTGCCGCTCGAGTGGCACTTTCTCTTGTTGCAAGCAAAAAGAATATCCCGTTTAAGATTGACATTACCGATGCCGAAGGTCATGTGGTTTCTACTCTCACAAAGGGTGTAACAATTTTCATGCCCACAATTAAGATGCTTGATGGCCAGGGACAACAGATTGCTACAATCAAGCAGAAGTTCGGTCTTAAGCCAAAGTTTGATATCACCGATATGTCGGGTCGTGCAATCGGCACCATCAAGGGCGATTTTGTAGCGTGGAATTTTACTATTCTTGATGCCATTGGCAACGAGGTGGGTACAATATCAAAGAAATACAACGGTCTTGGACGAGAGATGTTTACAACTGCCGATAAGTATGTTGTTACAGTATCGCCTTCTCTCAACGATGAAGTTCTTCGCTCCACTATTATTTCGATTGCCGCAGGTCTTGATATGATATTAAAAGAAGACTAATGTTCTTTCGTGACGAAATTGTCTACTGAGATGGCATATTCGTTTTAACTACTGATTAAACCTTATTAACAATACAAAGATTTAAAATTTGTAATTGTTTTAGATAAAAGGCAATATTCGCAATCTTTTGCGGTATTGCCTTTGTTGTTGTACGGATATGACTTAATTTTGTCTAATAATGTAAATCAACAAAATTTAGACTTATGAAGAAATTAGTTTTATTAATTGTCGTAGCACTGCTTACTGTTGCCAGTGCATTTGCTCAGAGCGACAAGGTAGTAGGTACTTATAAAGCCGTTCGCGAAGGTGTGACCTCTAAGGTTAAGGTATTTAAGAACGGTGACGGTTATCGCGCTCAGGTAATATGGGTAGACAATCTCAAAAAGGCCGATGGCTCTATTCGCCTTGACGAAAAGAATCCTGACCCTGCAAAGCGTAAAGTCCAGGCCGATAATATTGTTCTTATCGACAAGGTAAAGTTCAACGGCAAGGACAAGTGGGAAGGCGGTAAGATTTATGATCCTACCAGTGGTAAGGTCTATAAGGTTTCTCTTTACTTTAAAGACGAAAAGACTCTTACGGTTAAGGGATCAATCGGTCCGTTCTTCCAAAGAATGTATTGGACTAAAATCCAGTAATAAATCTAACATACAAATGATTCCAGCGGGTTGTGCGTCATTGGCGTTACAACCCTCTGCCCTTTTTTATGAAAAACAAAATCAAGCTAAGTTATTAACATCGCATCTTTAGTTCAGTTTTTTTATTTAATTTTGCAGTCGCAAAGATTGTTACACGATATGGTACAGACTAAAGATGGATTATTGGCAATGATACGCGACGGCGAGCAGATGTCGTTGCGCCAGCAACTGTATCTTGCTACCCAACTCAGTGTGCCGGCAATCATGGCCCAACTTTCATCTATCATCATGCAATACATAGATGCGTCGATGGTGGGAAACCTTGGAGCCAATGAGGCAGCTGCCATAGGACTTGTATCTACTACATTGTGGATGTTCGGCGGACTGTGCAACGCTTTTACCATAGGTTTTTCGGTTCAGGTAGCTCATCTCATCGGGGCAAAGCAACAGGCATCGGCTCGCAGTGTACTACGCCAGTCTATTGTCGCGTGTGTTTTGCTTGGGTTAGGTATTGCATCGCTTGGAGCACTAATTAGTCCATTCCTGCCAGGTTGGCTTGGCGGTAATGAAGAGATATGCGGTGATTCTTCGACCTACTTCTTACTTTTTACCCTGTGCATCCCGTTCATTATCCTTAATATGCTGGCAAGTGGTATGTTAAGGTGTAGTGGTAATATGCGTATTCCCAGTATCCTTAACATTCTCATGTGCGTTCTGGATGTGATATTTAACTTCGTTTTCATATTCCCAACGCGCGACGTTACTCTCATGGGGTTAAGTTTCTCAATCCCTGGTGCAGGATTAGGGGTTATAGGTGCGGCATTGGGTACAGGACTTGCCGAGGTTATTGTATGCGGGCTTATGGTATACTATCTTGTGATGCGTTCCGGCGAATTGCGACTAACACAAGACTCGGGTTCGTTCAAGCCTACACGCACTGTCGTTGTCAAGGCTGTACACATTTCATTTCCCATGGCATTGCAGCAGTTTGTCATGTCGACTGCTCACATCATGACCACCATGATTGTTGCTCCGTTAGGAAACATCTCTATTGCTGCTAATTCTCTGGCCATTACTGCCGAGAGTCTATGTTATATGCCTGGATATGGTATTGGTGATGCCGCGACCACACTTGTGGGGCAAAGCCTTGGTGCTGGTCGTAGGTATCTTGCCCGGCAGTTTGCACGCATAACCGTATTGCTCGGTATGTCGGTGATGGGTCTTATGGGAGTGCTTATGTATGTCGCTGCTCCTGCTATGATGGGTTTTATGACAAATGTTCCCGATGTCATTGACCTTGGAGCATCTGTATTAAGGATTGAGGCGTTTGCCGAGCCTTTCTTTGCCGCTGCCATTGTGACCTATGGTGTGTTTGTAGGTGCAGGAGATACGCTTGTTCCTTGCTGGATGAATGTAGGAAGTGTGTGGTGTGTGCGACTTACTCTTGCTTGGCTTCTGGTAAATGTGGTTGGCATGGGACTTGTAGGTATGTGGGTTGCTATGGCAGTTGAATTGTGTTGCCGTGGTCTTATATTCCTATTGCGCTTGTGGCGTGGTAACTGGACCAAGAAGTCAAAGCTTGCGTCCTCGGTTTTAATTGATGATTAAACGATAATAATTATTGAGATGAAATACGATTTTGATACTTTGGTTAATCGCAAAGGAACCGGCTCTTATAAGTGGGATTCAAGCGAGATTGAGGCCGATGTGCTTCCCATGTGGGTTGCCGATATGGATTTAAAGACCGCTCCGTGTATCATAGATACCCTGCGCAATAGGGTAGAGCATGGCGTTTTCGGATATGTGAGTGTCCCCGATGCCTATTATGATGCGGTAATCAGTTGGTTCTCGCGTCGTCACGGCTGGGAAATCAAGCGCGAGTGGATTCAGTATACCAGTGGCGTCGTACCTGCCATCTCTGCTATTATCAAGGGGCTAACTCAACCTGCAGACCAAGTGCTTGTGATGACTCCGGTATATAATTGTTTCTTCTCGTCGATACGCAATAACGGTTGTACTGCGGTAGAGTGTCCGCTTGTTTACGAAAACAACACATACACCATAGATTATCAGGCTCTTGAACAGTGCGCTGCCAACCCTGATGTTAAGATACTGCTTTTGTGCAATCCTCACAATCCTGCGTGTAGGGTTTGGACTCGCGAAGAACTCGTGAAGATAGGCGAGGTGTGCAAGCGTAATAATGTTATTGTCGTGAGCGATGAAATCCATTGCGAACTTGTGATGAGCGGCCATCAATTCACTCCCTTTGCTTCGGTTTCTCAGGAGATGCAGGATATGTGCATTACCTGCAATTCTCCAAGTAAATCGTTCAATACGGCTGGATTACAGATTGCCAACATCATTTGTAACAATACCGAGTGGCAGCAGCGCATTGACCGTGCTATAAATGACAATGAGGTGTGCGATGTTAATCCCTTCGGTGTTGCGGGGCTTATCGCTGCATATAACGAAGGAGAGGAATGGCTCACCGAACTGTGTGAATATATTGAGGGAAATTATAATCTTGTGAAAGAGTTCTTTTCAAAGAATCTTCCTCAATTCCCTGTCACTACCCTTGAAGGTACTTATCTTGTGTGGATAGATTGTCGCAATACCGGGCAAACAAGCGATGAAATTACTCGTAAGCTTTTCGAGGAGGCGCGTGTGCTGCTTAACAGTGGAACAATGTATGGTGCTGCTGGTGAAGGATTTGTGCGACTCAACATCGCATGTCCGCGCTCGCGTGTGGAGGAGGCATTGAATCGCATGCTGCCTGTTCTTAAGGCATTGTAAATAACAACGGGGATTGAATCATCAATCCCCGTTACTGTTATATCAAGTATGTTTACTTGGTGGTTTTCTTCTTTGCTGCTGCCTTTTTAGCAGGGGCTTTCTTTGCGGCCTTGGGCTCTGCTTTCTTGGCAGGTGCTTTCTTGCAAGCCTTCTTGACAGGTTTCTTTTCCTCGGCCTTTTCTTCCTCGACGAAGTCACCTGTAAGGTCTTTCACAATGTTGTTACGCATCAATTCTACCTCTCGGTTAAGAGCCTGGATTTCTTTTTCCTGGTTCTTGATAGTGAGCAGCAATGCGTTAAGTTCCTCGTTGTCGATCTCGGCGGGATACTGAGCTTCAACACGAATCATAAAGTCGCTGAGGACATTCATGTAATTGGTGAAAGCTGTATAGGGCGAGCCGTAGGGACTGTAATGTGAGTGTACATTTCCGTCGCTGCTGTGCTTGGTGCTCATGTAGAAGAAATGGTCGCTTGCCTGCAGATAGTTCCAGTCGAGTTTGATGCGCTTGTCCTGGCACAGGCGAACACGCTCACCTATAGAGTATAATTTCTTTACAGCCTCTTGCTGTAACATGTTGCCGAGCCAAGCGCTGGTGTCGCGTGCTTCGTCGGCCCAAGAGATGGGAGTGGGAACATTGAGTTCGCTCACGGGTTTCAGTTTGGAAATAACCTCGCTGGGACTCCAGAACTGGATGTTGCGGTCGGCTGCAAAGCGTGGGAGTGCTTTCATGAACTCAAAGATGCCACTTGACTGTGGTTGCAACTCACCGAATGTTTCGTAGTTCATGAACAAGTTCACGAGTTGCTCTTCCTGGGGAAGTGCTGCAATCCAGTCCATATATTTGTCGGCAGTGAGAGGATAGCTTTCCCATTCGGGATTGCTGAAGCGGAACGAGATGTCATCGCTCAACTTAGAGTTCTTGAGGAGCAGTTTCAGCTTGGGTGCCGATGCTGCATTATATAGGTAGTTGGGCGATTTCCAACCAAGGATATGCTTTGCTCCGTCGGTGATCGCGCCCTTGAATCCCATTGACTGTACCATTGCTGCAATATCATCGCTATAGATAAGCTCTGTGTTGCGGAATACCTTGGGCTTGAGGCCGAAGAGTTGGTATATCTTTTCGTCATGTGCCTTTACTTGTGCAATGAACTCCTCGGGGTCTTCGAGTGAAGCCAATGAGTGAGCGTAGGTTTCGCTCAGGAATTCCACGCAACCGGTTGCCGCGAGTTCCTTCATTGAATCGATAAACTCGGGAACGTATTGTTCGAGTTGTTCTAGAGCAACACCGCTTATAGAGAATGCAACCTTGAACTTCTTGCCGTGCTCCTTGATGATGTCGAGCAGCATCTCGTTGGCAGGAAGGTAAGAGCGATGGGCAATGCGGGTGATGATATCATCATTGGCAAAGTCATCATAGTAATAATGGTCGTTACCGATGTCAAAGAAGCGGTAATTTTTCAAGCGGTTGGGCTGATGTATCTGGAAATAAAAACAAATTGCTGTCATAATTGCTTTATTCTTATGGTTTTACTTTCTTTATTTGTGTTAATTAGTGCATGAGGCTCTTGTAGATGTCAATAACCTTCTTTCCTGCTTTTACCCAACGGATGCCGTCCACTTCCTTAAGGCCGTGTTCGCGCAGTTCGTTGTACATAGCAGGGTAGGTGATTATAGAGTAGATTGCATCGGCCATGGCGTTGATGTCCCAGTAGTCTACCTTAATCACATTGTCAAGAATCTCGGCGCAACCGCTCTGCTTGGAGATGATAGACGGAACGCCCATCTGCATAGCCTCGAGCGGAGAAATGCCAAACGGCTCACTTACCGACGGCATAATGTATACATCGCTCGCCTTGAGCATCTCATATACTTCTTTACCCTTGAGGAAGCCTGCAAAGTGGAAGCGCTCTGAGATACCGCGGCGTGCCGCAAGACGAATCATCTTTTCCATCATATCGCCACCTCCGGCCATCACAAACTGCACGTTGTGAACCTTTTGCAGCACCTGGGCAGCAGCCTCCACAAAGTATTCAGGGCCTTTCTGCATTGTGATACGGCCCAAGAATGTTACCACCTTTTCGTGCTTGGGAGGAACCGTAACATCGAGCAATTCCTGGCTCAGTGGCTCTACAGCATTGTGAACTGTAGTAACCTTGTCGGGGCTGATGCCGTATTTCTCAATCACGGTGCGACGTGTGAGGTCGCTCACGGTAATAATGTGGTCGGCATGGTTCATACCGTCTTTCTCTATCGCAAACACTGTGGGGTTAACATTGCCTCGGCTACGGTCAAAGTCGGTAGCATGCACATGGATAACGAATGGCTTGCCGGTAACCTGCTTGGCATGGATGCCGGCAGGGTAGGTGAGCCAGTCGTGAGAGTGAATCACATCAAAGTCGACCGTGCGTGCAATTACGCCAGCCACTACCGAGTAGTTATTGATTTCCTCGAGCAGGTTGTCGGGATAACGTCCCGAGAACTCAATGCACCCCAGGTCATTAGTGTTCATGTAGTTGAAGTCACCATAGATGTGGTCGCGCAGGTTGTAGTAAAGCTGCGGATCCATTACATGGCCAATACGAGACTGCACATGGTCCCAGTCAACATCGCGCCAAGCCACGGGTGTGGTGTTGGCTCCGATAATCTGGGCGAAATCCTTAGGTTCGTCACCCCAAGGCTTGGGAATGACAAATGTTATGTCAAGGTCTCCGTTTTCGACCATGCCTTTTGTCAAGCCAAAACTTGCAGTTCCCAGACCTCCCAGGATGTGGGGAGGGAACTCCCAGCCAAACATTAAAGCTTTCATATCGTATTCAGAGGTTTATTCGTCAATAATTTTAAGGTTCTTGAAGATGCGCAGGATGCGTACTACGCCAGCCACGTTGGGCGCGTAGCTCACTGCACCGCGGCCAATAAACGGTGGGTTGCCGTCGTAGAGCTCGCTAAGTGTTCCGATACATCCTTCCTTCATCTCGTCTTCAAAGCCGATGAGCATTCTCTCGATAAACGGCAGACCGTTTATACCGAACACCTTAATATATGTGTTGGCATAGAAACCGATGAGCCATGGACGGGCCGAACCGGTGAAGTAAGCACGCTGGCGTTCCTCGGGATTACCCAGATACCAGGGATTGTAACCATAGCTGTTGGGGCTAAGTGTACGAAGTCCCTTGGGTGTGAGCAACTCGCGTGTCGCTACATCCAGCACGCCTTTACGCTGGCGGCGGTTAAGCGGTGAATAGTCGAGTCCTGCCGCGATAATCATGTTAGGACGTACGCTAAGGTCAGTGTATGCTCCGTTAACGTAATCGTAGAGGTAACCAAAGTCGTTGAGGAAGGTATCGACAAACGATACCTGTACCTTGTCGGCAATATCGTGCCAGCGCTCCACGTCGGCAGCACTGTCTTCAATACCATCAAATATCTCTATTGCGCAACGCAGAGCGTTGTACCACAGTCCGTTGTGCTCAACAAGGAAACCGGTACGCGGAATATAGGGAGTACCGTCGGGCTTAGTTGAATCCATCCACGACATTGGTTTTGCTGTACCGTCCACACTCACGAGGCCGTTCTCCTCAACCTTGATGTTGGGATGCTTGCCATCGATGATATAGTTGAGCATGTCCTTTATGAGTTTGCCGTAGCGATTGCGGCATATCTCATTGTTCTGGTCATGGCTATATCGCTGAAGGCCCCAAATCATCCACAGTGGTACATCGGGTTGGTCAAGACCTTCAAGATGCTTGTCGCGTGTGCCGTCGGTCATCCATGCGTTCATGGCTTTCATTGCTGTATCCATGATTGCCTCATAGTCGGGGCGGTGGTGTACACTTAGTGTACAGCCCGGTAAAGCGATGAACTGGTCGCGCGCGCGTATCTTAAACCAAGGATATCCGGCCAACAGATAGTTGCCGTCCTTGTTGCTGATGTAGAACTGCTTAGCGCTATTCTTCATGCAGTTATAGAAACTTGTGCGGGGAGTGCGGGGCTTAATTTCGTCCTCATACATCTTGGCAAGGCTGCGTGTGCTCACGGGTTCAATGCCGGCCGAGAAGATGATGCTCTCGCCCTTCTTGATGTCTAACTGGAAATATCCGGGGACGTAAAGGTCCTCGGTATAGGGAATGCCTCGTTCCTGGTCCTTTACATATTCAATGTTCTTGTACCAGTGTGGGTCGTGAACATATGTGGGCTTGTGGTTAAACTGCATGTAAAGAGTGGGATATCCCTCATACATACACATTGACACACCGTTTTTCTCCTCTTTGTATTCGCGGCTTGCCACGCTGTTTTCGATGCACAGGTCGTTGGCATTGCGGAATGCGAGGAACGGACGGAACTGAAGCGTAGTGCGCGAGTGTGCGTCAACGAGTGTGTAGCGTATGAGCAGACGATTCTCGTGTGTGATAAAGATTTTTTCTTTCTTGAGAATTACACCGCCCACGCGATAGGTTGTCGTGGGGACACGCTCACAGTCATATTCGCGGATGTACTTGTGTCCGTTGGGACTGTAGCAATCACCATTGTACTTGTGCAGACCCAGGTTAAATGGCGCTCCATGCTGAATTACCGTCTCGTCGAGCGATGACAGCAGCACATGGTTGTTGTCATCGATTGAGGGCACTGGCATCACGAGCAAGCCATGTTGCTTGCGGGTGTTGCAGCCCACGAGGGTTGTACAGTGGTATGCGCCCGACTGGTTTGTGCGAAGCATCTCCTTGGGCAACGATTGCTCAAGGTTGATCATCAGACTTTTGTCGAACTTTAAGTAACTCATTGTTAGAGTAATTATAGGTTATTAGTTTTGTTCTTTAAGGATAGTAACTCTATTGTGAAGTTTTATCTTCCAAATTTACAAAAAAAATCCCACTCTGCAAAGCAAAGAGGGAATATTTTTCTTTATAATTTTTTTGTATTTGTTCTGTTCAAAATGACCTTAAGACCTTTGCTCACGCATTTGATGTCGAGGTTCTGAGGCATCATCTGCGGATCGCCGTCAATATGGATGAGTCCTTCGTTGTTACGTTCAATTACGATGTGTCGGCCTTGGTAGATACTCACATGCTTGTCGTTCTCGATTTGACGAGTCAGCATGCGTGCTCCTAGCAATGCTCCGTCCAGGAGGTTGAAGTTGTGAATGACTGTAACGTCTATAAGGCCGTCTTGCATTGAGGCCTGCGGGGCTATAAAGGCATTGTTACCATATTGGGCTGCATTGCAGCACGCTACTACAAATGCATGCTCTTCTATCAGTTCTCCGTCTATGAGGATTCTGAAGTTCTCGCCATGATAGTTAAAGAATTCATTTATAGTAGCCTTGATATATGTCGCAAGACCGCGAGTACCGGCTTCGGCAAACTTTTGGCTCACCTGGGCGTCAAATCCCGCACCGCATGTGCAGAAGAACGGGCGTTCGTTAACCATGCAATAATCAACACTCTCGGCATAACCGTTGTTGATGATGGAGAGGGCTTCGCGTGTGTTGGTTGAAATGTGCAGATGGCGAGCAAGTCCGTTGCCCGAGCCGCACGGCACGATACCCAGGGCGACAGGTGTATCAATAAGAGCAAGGGCAACCTCGTTGATGGTGCCGTCGCCGCCTATTGCTATAACCACGTCATACCTGTCGCTAACAGCTTGGCTTGCAAGTTCTGTTGCGTGTCCGGGATATTCGGTGAAGCATATTTCGGTGTCCCATATCTTGTTGTCTATGAAACCGTCTATCAGCGAAGGCATGTCACCTTTATTGCCGGTTCCCGAGATGGGATTGATAATTGCAAGTATTTTTTTCTTGTTGTCCATAAATGGGCATAAAGCTTGTTTCCAACTGCGAATTTACTTATTTTTTACGAAATATTTGGCATTTTCGGCATCTTTTCTTAATTTCGTGCCGTTTTTTAAACCAACACATTGATTATATGAATAAAATAAGCATTAATCTTCTTACTAACGTATTGTTGCTGCTTGCCGGCATTGCGTTTCTCATCTTCTATAATACTACCGGCATAATGGAGTGGGGTGCTCGCATTGTAGGTGCCCTGTTCATGCTTCCGTCGCTTGTATTCCTTGCCGTGGCTTCGTTCCGCAAGAGTAATACTGCCCGCAACACAGTTCTCCTTGGCACAATGCCCGCGGTGGGTGGCACATGCTTTGGTATTGTGATGATGGTTTATCCCCAGTTGTTCACATCGGTTCTGGTCATGCTTTTGGGTGTATTGTTGTGTGTTCTTGGTCTTTTCCACATCTTCTACCTGTGCCTTTCGCACAAGGCTATTGGTGTTAAGGCTTGGTACTTTTTGCTCCCTCTTGCTGTGCTTGCTTGCGGCGTGAGTATCCTGTGCTGGGATGTTGTGAAAAACAAAGAGAGCGTAGTAATGCTCATGGCAGGCATATCGTTGTTGCTGTTCAATGTGAGCAGTTTCCAGGAATATCTGGGCGAACGCAGGAATCGTTGCGATGCATCGTCCGATGTCGACAGCGAGGATATGGACCTTGATGATAAAAAGGATATAACCAATGTAGAGATTTAAGAGTCTCGTCACATACATTAAAAACAACGGTCACCTTGGATTCACTCCAATGTGACCGCCTTTTTTTCACTGGTATTTTCTGTAAAGCCCTATTATTAAGCTGGTGAGAAACACCAACCCGAAATAAACTTTTAACACAAAAAGTTTAATTCTGAATTTTTACTTGTATTATTTTGTGCCCTAATTTGTAATGTGTATCGCAAAGGTATAAATAAACCTTAATTCCGCAACAC
>DCGA01000069.1:0-219 GCA_002314465.1 bacterium UBA1790
GATGAGGGCATGTGTGCCCACAACGATGTTCAGTTCGCCCGAGAGCAGTCGCTCGTGTATTGACTCGCGCTCTTTCTTGCGGGTGCTGCCGGTGAGCAGTGCTACGTTGAGGCCTATTTTGTCGGCAAGTGTACTTATGGTTTCGTAGTGCTGGGTTGCCAGAATCTCGGTGGGTGCCATGATACAAGCCTGGTAGCCGTTGTCGATGGCGATGAGCAT
>DCGA01000069.1:272-746 GCA_002314465.1 bacterium UBA1790
GCCCTGCAGCAGGCGGTTCATCTGCATACCGCTTTTCATGTCGTTGCGTATCTCGCGTATCACTCGCTTCTGGGCGTCGGTGAGCGGGAATTCAAGCACGTGGGTGTAGAAATCGTTGAAGTTGGTTCCCACTACAGGGAATACAAATCCCGGTCGCTTGTCATTGCCGCCCTTGATGTACTTGAGAATGTTGAGTTCAAGGTAGAACAGTTCTTCATACTTCAGCCTGAGCTGTGCCTTCTGCATCGCCTGGATGCTGCCCGGCAGATGGATGTTGATGAGTGCCTCATTAAGCGGCATGAGGTGTCTCGATGCGAGTATATGCTCAGGCAGTGTTTCGTTAATGTGCTGCACAACGGGTGTATTGAGCAGATTGCCCACGAGTTTCTGCAGCACTCGGCTCGATATCTGGCGGTTGCGCAGTTTGTCGGTAAGGTTATACACGCCCATCAGGCCCTGAGGTGCCGCCTCGGG
>DCGA01000069.1:763-1334 GCA_002314465.1 bacterium UBA1790
ATTTCGGGATGTGCAATACTATAGTGGTGGCCGAATAGTGCCGGCTTGCCGAAAATGATATACTCGGTGCCCGTCTTGATGCTGTCGCGTATGGCCTTCACACGGTTGAACCACACGCACTCGATAGTGCCCGTGCCGTCGCTGAACAATGCTTGGAGTCGCTTGCGTGCGCCCTCGCCCACGGTGGTGAATGTGATGAAGCGGCCCTTGAGCTGGATGTAGGGCATTTCGCCGTTCACCTCATTGACGTGGTGGATGGTACTGCGGTCGATGTAGCGGAAGGGATAGTAGTGCAGCAGGTCGTGGAATGTGCGCAGCTCGAGCTCCTTGGCAAGGAGTTCGGCACGCTTGGGGCCCACGCCCGCCAGATACTGCAAGTCCATTTTCTTAAGTTCAGCGCTCATCGTTCATCAGCCTTTCGGCTACTATAAGGTCAACGGGATGTGTTATCTTGATGTTTGAGGGCTGTCCTTCCACAAGGGTAACTTTGTGGCCGGCTGCCTCGACTACCGATGCATCGTCGGTAAAGAGCGGAGAGAATTCCACGTCATAAGCCCCCTTGAGCAGTGAT
>DCGA01000069.1:1347-3966 GCA_002314465.1 bacterium UBA1790
CAAAGGTTTGCGGTGTCTGCACAGCACGCAGGTCGCTGCGGAGCAACTGGTGAGAGCCGCCGTCGGCGTCTACCATCCTGATGCTGTCGCTCGGGGTGATTGCGGGAATGGCGCTGCCTTTCTCGGCTGCGGTGGCATAGGTGGCCTCAATGAGTTCCACGCTCACAAGGGGACGCACTCCGTCGTGCACGGCTATGGTGTCGCCGTCGTTAAGCGACAGGGTAGACAGACCGTTGCGCACGCTTTCAAATCGTGATGCACCGCCGGTGGCTACTGTGTGTGGTGTGTTATAGCCGTACTGCTTGCACAGGTCGCTCCACAAGGCATGGTGGGCTTGGGGAAGCACAAGGGTTACTGCAGCACCTGCCGCGGTAAACTTGTCGATGTTGTGCATGAGCACAGGGCGACCGCACAGCAGTTGGAACTGCTTGGGTACTTCGCCGCCAAATCGTGTGCCGCTGCCGCCGGCTACTATGATTGCATATCTTGTCATGGTTTTGATATCTATAATGGTTTATTTCTTGTTCATTCGGGGTTTTACGCAGGTAATCTCATTGCCCTTAACCACTACGGGCATCGTGATGCTTTCATATCCGGGCTTTTCTACCATGACGGTGTACTTGCCGGGCTTCACGTCGTAGAAACTGAAGAAACCGTTGTACTCGCCGTCGGTGTGGTAACCGCGCACTTTTACTCCGTCGCGGTTCACAAGGTATACCATTGCACCATTGATGGGAAGCCACTGGTCGTCGCTATCCTTCACATACTTGTAAAGCGGGTGCTCAAAGTGCTCGGTTGCACTCTTCACAGTGCCCACGATGTGTCCCTCCTTATCGGGCTTGCCGCCGAACCATGCATTGATGGCATGGTAGAAACGCAAAGCCTCAAAGCGGCAGTAATCGCGGTTGAGCAGTCGCTGGCGCTCGGGCTGGTAACTGTGGAACGATCCCTCAGCAAGGAAGCAGGGAACGCGGTGCTTGAGCACGCCCAGATAGCCTTTATAACCGAGTGCATTGGGATTGCCCGGAGGGGTTGCTCCCATCCATGTAAGGTCACCGGTGATGAATGGCTTCTCGGGGCTCGAACTTGTCCATACTGTGAGCGGGTTGTCCCATATTATGGGGTAGGCCTGTTCGGCACGTGCAATGCTACCCTTGGCATAGTCGTTGCCAGTCTCACCGCGATAAACGAGTACAAGGTAGTTGCACAGTTTGCCGTCGTCACCGCCTGTGGCGTTGCTGTGCAGCGAAATGAAGTAGTCGGGGTTTACCGAGTCTACGTTCATGGCTATGGTCTGCAGCGTGGTGAGTTGTTGCTGTCCGTTCTCGTCGCAGTAGGTTTCGGGGCGGTCGAGTGCTGTGGCATTCTTTTGTCCTGCGGTTACATATCCGTTGCGGGTGCGCGACATCACTACGCGGGCGCCTGCTTTTTCAAGGCGGCGACGCAGTTCAAGGCCTTTCCACAGGTTGGTCTTGGTTTCAAAGAATCCCAAGGTGTCCATGACCTCGTGGTTGATGGTTGCAATGGGACGGTCGTTGGCAGTCCAGCCTCCATGGCCGGGATTAACATAAATGACCTTGCCCTTGAGCGCCCCCGAAGCACTAATGCTGATGGCGGCTATGATTAAGAGTAGTGATGCTATGCGTTTCATTTGATGCAACTAATTAGTTTTTCGTGAGCATAATCGGGTGTTCAGAATTCTGGTTGGGGAGCACCGTTGGGAATGGTATAATCCCTTCCACCGTGCACTATGCCGTCGCTGGTGTAATCTATGCGCTTGACGGGTTTCCCGCCCGAATATGTTGTTTTGCTGAATTCGCCCATCATCTTACCGTCCTTGTCGGTGATGGCTATGGCTTTGAACACCCGGGTAGCCTTTTCGCATATCTTGGCGTCCTTGTCTTTGTTAGCCTCGGTGATGTAGTTTACAATGCTCACGTGCTTGCCGTTGGTAAACGTAACCTCGATGTTCCATCGGTCACGGTTCTTGTCCTCATCGTTAAGTTCGGTGTAAGGATACTTGCTGAGTTTTAGGTCAACGGCGAGCTTGGTAAGGGCATTCATGGGCTCAAGGTCAATGGTGTAATTCCATCCCTCGTTGCTGCCCATGTCACGTTTGTAATAGCTGCCGTAGTTATATTCGGGCCTTCCCGAATAGGCATACACGGCACTTTCGCCGCTCTGGAACAACTCAAAGCGGAATGCCTTGACCGTGTCGTTCTTTTCTATGGCCGGATTCATTTTGTTATCGGCAACATCCTTCACAGGGCTACATGCCGAGACTGTAAACTGTGTGATTACAGCCAAGCATGCCACGAGATGTGATAAATGTATTCGTTTCATTTGTTTTATGTAATTAGTATTAAACGCAAAGGTACGGATTTCTTGCTACAATAACAACTCTATGGACAAAAAAATAAGAAGGAATATCTGGTTGGGATATTCCTCCTTAGGATCAATAGTACAATTCTTAAGGTAAAAAAAGATTGTTTAGGTTTATGATGCAAAATTATGCACTATTCTTGACATGTGCAAATTTTTTCTGTGATATTTTTTAAGAAAACCGCACATTTTTTTGCGCGTATTTTCTCTTAATCCTCAAATCCGCAACTAAATCCT
>DCGA01000022.1:0-6463 GCA_002314465.1 bacterium UBA1790
GCTTGAGTTCATGGTAGATGTCGCCCATGCCACCCTTGAGGTCGCTCAGTGTTTCAACATCGAGGCTATCGGTCATTGCCAGGGCAATGTTGTAGGTCTCGAGTGCTTTGTCGTACTGCTTCATCTGGTAGTAGGCGGGAGCAATGTAGCGATACAGTTGCAGGCTGTCGGGATTGTACTCAAGTGCTTTGCCGGCACTCTTGATGGCCGAGGGGAAATCTTCGTCCATCATCTGCACAATCATGAGTTTGCGCCATCCTTCGGCATCGGTAGGGTTGATGTCAAGCACATACTGCAGTTGTTCGCCGGCTGCCTTGTAGTCCTTCTTGTAGATGAGATACTCGCTGTACATGTCGTGTACTACCGCTTCATGCGGGTGCTGCTTAATGAGAACCGTGAACAGAGAGTCGGCGCGTCCGGTAGAGTCTTCTTCCTGGATCATCTGCTTAACCGACGACACAAGCAGTTGCATCTTGTCGTCAATGCTCAGGTTCTCGTTAACGAGTGCATGGTGAATCTGCTGCTCGTACTGTGCCGAGTCGCCGTTGAGCATATAGAATTGTGCCTTGGCAAGGTAGGTGTAGCCGTTTTCGGGTTCGGCCAGTTGTGCCTGGTCGAGGTAATAGAGGGCGCTGTCGCGCATGCCGAACTGTTGCATAAGGCTGCCCATGGTAATGTTGTAGTCAACATTTTTGGGACCGGTGGCAAGCAGTTTTCGCATCTCGGTGAGTGCGCCTGTGGTGTCGTTCATCGTTACATAGTTGCCCAGTTTCTTTGTGGTGATGGCGAGTGACGAGCCGTGCAACGCTGCGATTGAGTCGTAGGTCTCATTGGATGCGGCAAAGTCGCCCACGCGCGCATAGGCTTCGGCCAGACGTGCCTGTAACTCAATGCGGTAGGGGTTGCGGTCGTAAAGCGACTTAATGGCTTTAAGGGCTTCGCCGGGATTGCCCAGCATCAAGTTGGCATCGCTGTAGAATGTTGTCTCGTAGAAGTCGTCGGGGCAAGACTCAAAGTGTTCCTTCATGAGGTCAAGTCCGCTTTGTGCCACAGTGCGTGTGGTATTTTCCATCGTGAGCATGCCGTGACCCAGGTAGAACGAATAGGTGGAATTCGTAGGGTCAATCTCGTGGGCTTTCTTGATGAGGTCAAAGTAGGAGTCCATCCTGTTGTGCGCTTTCTCGTTTTGCGCTTCAAGGAAGTAGTACTCGGCCTTGCGCTTGTCGCTGTCTGTTACTGCTGTGGCCTGCTTGTCGCGCGATAGCATAGCCGGTGCAGCAATGAGCAGCATTGCCAGTATGGGAAGTATCTTTGTGATATATTTCATTTTGTTGCTTTTCGGTTTATTTTGTTCCGGTGTGGCCAAATCCGCCCTCGCCGCGTTCGCTGTCGTCAAGGGTTTCAACAGGCATCCATTCAACAGTCTCGTGGCGTGCTACAACCAACTGGCACACGCGCTCGCCGTTCTCAATGGTTTGAGGTTCATTGCCCAGATTGGCAAGAATCACACACACCTCTCCACGGTAATCTGCATCAATTGTGCCAGGGCTGTTAAGCACCGTGAGACCGCGTTTCAGTGCCAGTCCGCTACGGGGACGCACCTGACATTCATAGCCGGCGGGTAGTTGCATGTATATGCCGGTGTGCACGAGGACACGCTCGAGCGGTTGCAGCGTGAGGGGCTCATCGAGCCATGCTCGCAGGTCCATACCTGCACTTTGCGGTGTACTATACTGGGGCAGGGCATGAGGTCCCTTGTTTACTATCTTTACGTTCATTATCGTTTTACTTTGTTTTAAACTACAAAGATAGTGAAAATGCTTGAAATGTAGAGCGGTAACACGGCGCGTTTTGAAAATTTAAGATTAAGAAATGTTATTTCGTGGTTTTTATCCACATTTCATGAAAAAATAGTTTGTTTATGGTGAGGATCCCAAGGAATAAAATTCTTACATGCAGATATAAAGAATCCCGCTCACTTTTGGGCGGGATTCTTTTTGCTATGTGGTCGTTTGCTTAGTCGATTGTGAGCGACTTGATGTCGACGTAAGAGCCGCGTGGACCGTCAACGAATGCACCGAAGTAAATGCCGGTGAAACCGCCTGCGGTCTCGGTGCTGATGAACTTGCTGTCCATGCGTGCTATCTCCTTGTCGTCGAGAACGAAACGATAGTCATGGGCAGTAGCCTTAATTGCGAGTTTTACGCTTGTTGCTGCCACGGGAATTTCCTTTTCTATGTGTGTCATTCGGCCCAGTCGGTAGCGCACTTGAACAAACGTTTGGCCGTCACGTTTTAAGAGTTGGATTTCATAGTGGTAATCCTTTCCCATATAGGTTGTGATGCCGGCACGAGCACCCTCGCGCAAGGCCTCAGCGCTCATTGCGGTGGCGAAAGTCTGGTCAATTGCGGTTTGGCGTACACCGATGAATGTAGGTGAACCGTTTTGGTCAAGGTTTCTTTCCCCTGCACGCATGCGCAGGTAGCCCTTTCGCTCGTTTTGCGAGTAGTTCTCCTCAACGGGATTACATAGGAAATTAAGTCGCATGTCAAGGTCTTTGCCACCTTCAAATGTTATTTTTTTTGATGGCTCGGCAAATGGGTGCTGTGGTAGGGTTGGGCACTCCATCTTAGTGTTAATACACTTTCCTCCGTTGAAGGTGGGCCACTGGCCTTTCTTCCACTCTACCGGCATGAGGAATGTCTCGCGTCCCAAGAGATGGTGTGTGCCTGTCTGCCAACGGAATGCGAGCGCTACAGCCCAGTAACTGCCGTCGGTTGCCTGCACGATATCGGCGTGCCCCACACCTTGTATGTTATTGTCTTGTCCGGCTTGAGTGAGATGAGTCATCACAGGGTTTTTGGGGTGGCCTTCATAGGGACCCCAAATGTTCTTGCTGCGTGCCATTGTAACCTTGTGTGAGAACTCGGTTCCGCCCTCGGCAATGAGCAGGTAGTAATAACCGTCACGCTTGTAGATGTGAGGGCCTTCGGGATAGCGGCCGCCTGTGCCGTTCCACACCACTTTGCGCTCGCCTATGCGCTTGCCGGTGTTGATGTCAATCTCGGTTAGGAGGATGCCGCCCCATGCGTTGCCCACATAGTAGCACTTTTCCTTACCTGTCTTGGGGTCGGTGTCCCAGAACAGGGTGGGGTCGATACCATCCTGGTCAACCCATACGGGATCGCTCCACGGCCCTTCCGGACGGTCGGCAGTGACAAAGAAGTTACCGCCGTTCGACTGGTTGGTGACAATCATGTAGAATTTGCCGTTGTGGTGGCGTATAGTCGGAGCCCAAATGCCTCCCCAGTTCTCAGCCTCACGTAGTTCGAGCTGTGAGCGACGGGTGAGGCAGTGCCCTATCTGTTCCCAGTTTACAAGGTCCTTGCTGTGGAAGATGGGAACACCGGGGAAAAACTGGAACGAACTGTTCACGAGGTAAAAATCATCGCCCACACGGCACACGCTGGGGTCGGGGTGGAAACCCGGGATGACGGGATTGGTAAACCCCTTATCGGTTGCCGGCGCCGCATTTGCACTAAACAGCGAAAATGCTGCTATTGCGCTGACAATGAGATTCTTGAATTTCATAACCATTAAATCATTAAGTTGCATGTGCAAATTTAATAATTTTTCTCAAATTAAGCGCAAAATGCCCAGTACTGATACACCTTAATTAAAATATAATGGTATTATTAAAATTTTTTATAAAATAATTTGTAGTTTATAAAATTTGTACTTATCTTTGTAGTGTTATAAGTAAAACCAGACATAAAAACTAAGTTTTTAACCACGAATTATCAACTAAAACTTATATAAATGAACACCATTTTTAAGTCGTCTCTTTTAGTTATCATTTGCGCCTTATTGTTGCCTATCAACACAATGGCACAGGGACGTATCCATGTTAAGGGTACTGTTACCGACGATGCCGGCGAGGCACTCATCGGCGTGACGGTTAAGGTTAAGGGAGGCAAGGCCCTTACCGCAACCGATGCTATGGGACAGTATGATGTGCAGCTCAATGGCACTACCGAACTCATGTTTACCTATGTGGGTATGGAAAGCCAGAGCCGCAAGGTTTCTAAATCGGGTACTGTAGACGTTGTCCTTTCATCGGCAAGTGCTCTCGACGAGGTTGTCGTTGTGGGTTACGGCCAGCAGAAGAAAGTCAACCTTACAGGTTCGGTGCAGAGTGTGAGCAGTAGCGAGATTATTCGTCGTAGTGTATCCAATGGTTCCTCGGTGCTCCAGGGTATCGTCCCGGGTCTCACTGCAATCGTTTCTTCGGGTCAGCCCGGTGCCGACCAGGCATCAATGCAGATTCGCGGCCTTGGTTCGCTTAATTCATCTTCGGCTCCCCTCATCCTCATCGATGGTATCGAGGGCGACATGAACCGTATTGACCTCAATGCCATTGAGTCTATCACTGTTCTCAAGGATGCTGCAAGTGCTTCAATCTATGGCTCTCGTGCATCTAACGGTGTTATTCTCGTAACCACCAAGCGCGGTGCCGAGGGTAAAGTAAAGGTTACCTTCAACGGATATGCCGGAAAGAATGTTCCCACAACAATACCCAAGCAGACCACTGCTATCCAGTATATGGAAGCCGTGGATCAGGCACGTGCCAATGCATACCAAGACCCCCTTTACACCGAGGCACTCGAGGTGTATCGCAATGGTGGCGTTGACCAACTGAACTACTATGATACCGACTGGCGTAACCTCGTTCTCAATGGTTCGGGCGTGATGCAGAACTACTCTCTGGGTGTGCATGGTGGCAATAGTTTTGCCAAGGTATATGCCACTGCAGGTTACTACAATCAGGAAGGTCTCATCAAGAATAACTACTTCGGCCGCACAACACTTAGACTCAACAGTGACCTCACTCCCACTAAATGGCTGAAGGTGGGTGCCGACATCAGTATCCGTCAGGCTAACGTAAAGGCTCCGGTTCTTGATTCTCCCAGCGGTATTATCGGTAAGGCTATGACCATGACCCCCATCATGAGTGGTATCAATGCCGATGGCTCTTATGGTTATGGCATTAACGGAACCAATCCCATTGCGATGATTGAGAATGGCTACACAAAGAGTACCGCTCCCGAGTATATCGCTAAACTCTCGGCAACAATCAATCCTATTAAGGAAATCACACTCTTCGGCTCGTATTCATGGAAACGCAACGATGGCGAGACCACAGCATTTGCCAAGCCTTACGACACCTATGAGAACGGCGTGTTCAAGGGGGCATTCCCCACAACGGGTTCTTCTCAGTCGGAACAGGTGACCAAGCAGATTAATAAGCAGTACAACCTCCAGGCAACCTTCGAGAAGGAAATGGGCAAGCATTACCTCAAGGTGATGGGCGGTTTCCAGGCCGAGGAGATGAAATACAAGTATTTGCTTGCAGGCCGCAAGAACTACTACTACGACGGCTATGAAGACCTTATCAATGGCGATGCTTCCACTATGAGTAACTCAAGTGCTCGCTATGAGTTTGCAATGCTGTCTTATCTGTACCGCGTCAACTACACATTCGACCGTCGTTACCTCCTCGAGGTTAATGGCCGTTTTGATGGTACTTCACGCTTCCGCAAGGGCAACCGCTGGGGTTTCTTCCCCTCGTTCTCGGGTGGCTGGCGCATCAGTGAGGAAGCATTCTTCGAGGGTGCACGCGACGCCGTGAGCAACCTTAAGTTGCGTGCTTCTTACGGTATCCTCGGTAACCAGGCGATAAGCGGTTATTACCCCTATACTTCGGGTGTAGGTATCAGCAACGCTTATGGCTATTGGTTTGACGAGCAACTCTCTACCGGTGTGGCTCAGACTGCAATGGCCAACCCCGACATCACATGGGAAAAGTCTCACCAGTTCGACGTGGGTATAGACATCACCACACTCAACGGCCGCCTCAACATCACCGGCGACTACTATGTGCGCAAGATTACCGATATGCTCCAGCGTTTTGCGGTGCCCCTGTTTGTGGGAATGACAGCACCATGGGAGAATGCAGGCTCTATGCGTAACAACGGTTGGGAACTTTCAATCTCTTGGAACGACCGCATAGGTGACTTCAACTACTACATCAAGGGCAATCTGAGCGATGTTAAGAACAAGGTTCTTGATCTCTATGGCAACGAATACCTCAGCGGTGGTCACATTACTACCGAGGGCCAGGCCTATAACTCATGGTATGGTTATGTTGCCGATGGCTACTTCCAGTCGCAGGAAGAAATTAATGAGTCGCCTGTCTATGGCGGTAACAAGAAAAACGTGCGTCCCGGTTACATCAAGTATAAGGATATCAGCGGTCCCGACGGCGAGCCCGACGGCAAGATTGATAGTTACGACCGCACCATCCTCGGCTGCCCCACACCTCGTTATGAGTTTGGTCTCACACTGGGTGCCGACTGGAAGGGCATTGACTTCTCGGTATTCTTCCAGGGAGTGGGCAAGCGCC
>DCGA01000022.1:6518-12258 GCA_002314465.1 bacterium UBA1790
TTATACCATCTATGAGTATCAACTTGATACCTGGACCGAGGATAACCGCAATGCCAAGTTCCCCATCCTTCTTGAAGACCCCAACGGAAGCAACCCCAACAACATGCTCTCAAGTTTCTGGGTAAAGAGCGGTGCTTACTGCCGTCTCAAGAACATTGTACTCGGTTACACGCTGCCTTCTAAACTCACACAGAAGGCTCACATCTCTAAGGTGAGAATATATGCAACAGGTCAAAACCTGCTTACATTCCACAACAACTTCTATCAGGGATTTGACCCCGAGAACTATTCGGGTGCAAGTTGCTATCCCCTTAACAAGACCTACATTGTAGGCTTAAATGTTGAATTCTAAAAAATCGATTGCGATGAAAAAGATTATAAGAGTTACAGGAGCTATCATGCTCGCCGCTATGTCGGTTCTTACATCTTGTTCCGATTTCCTTGACCGAGATAATCCTGCCTATGACTCAAAGGGCTTCTTTACTACCGACGAGGGACTCAAACAGGGCGTTACCGCTATATATCCGTTGCTCTACTTCGACATGAACTGGGCTGTGCCTGCTTGTATCGTTCTTGACCACTACACCGCTTACGGCCTGGAGCAAGACGAGAACCGCTCAATAGGTGCCGGCGGTTCGCTCAACCCCGACAATGCTAAGATTCAGGCGTTCTGGACTGGCGAATATGCTATCATTGCCCGCGCCAATTCGGTTATTGCCGGAGCTAAGGATGCCGTTGAATCTCTCGGAAGCGAAGGAAAGCAATACTACGCCGAGGCGATTGTGCTGCGTGCCTATGCTTATTACAACCTTGTATCGGCCTTTGGTGATGTACCTTTCTTTACAGCTCCCATCACCGTCGACCAGTTCAAGGAGGGCCGCACCGATAAAAAGGTGATTGTAGATCAACTTATCGAAGAACTCGGTTCGGTTGCCGACGATATGCCTTGGACTGCTACCGAGCGCGGTCGCGTTGACCGTTCGGTTGCCTATGGTCTCATTGCTCGCATAGCACTGTTCGCAGGTAGTTTCGACCTGGGAGGCGAAGGTAAGGATTATTTCCGCATCTCGGCCGATGCTGCAAACAAGGTGTTCGGTCATCGTTCACTTGCTAAGAACTTTCAGGACTTGTTCAATGTAAAGGGACAGGCCAAGAGTGATGTTCGCAACGAGGCTATGTGGGAACTCATGTACACCGATAACGGCACAAAGAAACTCCACACTGTGGGCTACGGCCACTCATCTCGTAACTATGGCTCATCTGTTCGTTTCCCCAGTTCGCTCATAGTCGACACATATGAGTGTACCGACGGCAAGCGCATTGACGAGTCTCCCCTCTACGACCCCCATCATCCCACTTGGAACCGCGACCCGCGCTTCCGTGGCACGCTGGCTGGCCATGGCGATACAGTTAACTACACCAATACCGACGGCAGCAACCCGCAGAAGATGATTCTCAACACCTATGATGAGAAGACCCGCTTCTATCCCCGCCGCAACGCATGGTACAACGCTGCCAATGTCGACGTGACAGGTACAAGCCCCTCACTTGCCAACAATGGCGTGGGATACCTGTGGCAGAAGTATGCCAACGAAACCGAGGAGCAGCTTATGAGTTCTACCAGCAACCTCATCCTCATGCGTTATGCCGAGGTTCTGCTCACCTATGCCGAGGCTAAGATTGAACTTGGAGAACTCGACGAGACCGTTTACAATGCGATTAACCAGGTGCGCAAGCGTGCCGGCATGCCCGTGGTGAGCGAAGACCGCAAGGGCGACATCAACAAGATGCGTCAGCTCGTTCGCCGTGAGCGCAAGGTTGAACTCGTGCTCGAGGGCCTTCTGTTTGTCGATGTACGCCGTTGGCGCATCGGTGACCTGCTCAACGCCAGCCCTTCTTACGGTCAGCCTCTCAAGACCGTTCGCTATGAAGGTCTTGCCGATACTGATATTCCCAATTTCAAGACCAGTGAGCGCCACGACCTTAACGACATCGCTAACTATGATGCCTACAAGGAGAAACTCCGTGTGCGCGACCGCAACCGTTTCTGGGAAGATAAGTTCATGTGGTGGCCCATCCCGCGCGTAGAATGCGACCGCGACCCGAGCCTCACTAACCCCGATTATTGATAAACCTATAATATGAACAAGAAAGCACTGCTGGCTATTGCAGCCGCCGTCGTCTCTACCGTTTCGTGGGCCACAACAGTGGTCACGCAGGGCGGCGGCGTGTGCTCGATAGCCAACGAGCATATCAAGGCAGAGTTTGTGACCGATGGACATTACGATGTAAGCCATCTGGAGATTAACGGCAAGACACTTGTTGCCCGGGCGGGTAACAATAAGTTGCCATGGGAACTCACCTACGTGGGACCTCGAGGAGAAACCCCCGAGGTTAACGCGTCTTATGCTGCTTTCAAGGGCTGTCAATCCATCGACATCCACGACGGCAAGGCTCTTGTCTTCCGTTGGGATGTTCGTTTGCGTTATGACGATGCTCATCTTGTTCCTCTCATGGTAACGGTGTCACTTCCCAACGACGGCGAACTCCTGGAGTGGGACATTGAGACATCGGTACCCGAGGGGTGGGTGATTCGATACACCGACTTCCCCCGCATCGCTATTGACCGCGAAGTGGATTATCGCCTCATCGACACCGAGGGGTGGGGCAATGATGTGGAGATTCCTTATCCGCAGAAGTTCACCCAGACCTATCCGTCGTTTAACGCTGCTATGCAGATGGTAATGCTGCACAATGCGTCGGGTGCTGTATACTATGTGACCGAGGACCGCAGTGCATCGCTTAAAGACTACTTCGAAGACGTAAAGGATAACGACATAGTTCTGTACACCCGCACTACCAATAGCGAGGCTTGGTTCAAGGACGGCAAGTACCGCCTTCCGTGGACCACTAAGATAGGATTCTCGCCCAAGGGTTGGGAAGATGCCGCCGTGCGTTACTATCGCCCGTTCACTTACACCACATCTTGGGGCAACAAGACGCTCACTGACCGCAATATTCCCCAGTGGCTGCTCGATACCGACGTGTGGTTCCGCAGCAAGGGCCTCAGCGAGGAGGTTACAAGTGCCATTGACCGTGCCGCGGCTATGTATGGCAAGGGTACTTTCTTCCACACCTATTACTGGCACAATCACCCATATGACACACATTATCCCGATTATTTCCCTGCTAAGCCTGGTTATCCCGGGCTGGTGAACAAGATTCACAAGGCAGGCTGCCGTGCCGTTCCCTATATCAACGGACGCTTGTGGGATCCCGATGCCGATAGTTATAAGTCGCTCAATGGCGGCCAGGCTTCTTGCCGTAAGCCCGATGGAACCCTATATACCGAGATTTATCCAACATCTAATGTGCTCAACACTGTCACTTGCCCGGCATCTTTACTGTGGCAGGGTATCATAACCGACCTCGTAGACCGCATTCAGGGCGAACTCCACACCGATGGCGTGTATATCGACCAGATTTCGTGTTCTCCCATCAAGCCTTGCTGGAACACCGCTCATGGCCATGCTGCCGGTGGCGGCTCTTACTGGGTTGAGAGTTACCACAAACTCATCAACGGCATTCGCGAGAGCCATCTCAAGCAAGGCAATATCCTTTTCAGCGAGGAGAACTGCGAGTGCTACATCGATCTCTTTGACGCACAACTCACTGTCAACACTCCGCACAGTGCAACGGTTAACATCATACCGCTTTTCCCCATCGTGTACAGCGACCGTGTAATCACTGTGGGTTATACATCTACACCCAACGACAGTGTCAACAGTGGTGACTTCATGCACATGCTCATGGGGGCATTCCTCTATGGCTCGCAACTCGGGTGGGTACAGCCCAACCTGCTCATGCGCGATGAGTGCAAGCGCGAACAGGTGTTCTTCAAGGAACTTGCCGGCATTCGCCGCAATTACCACCATGTGTTCAACGGCGGGCGCTACATGCGGCAGATTATCCCCAGCGGCGATAATCCTTCGGTTGAAGTTCGTCGCTTCGGTAAGCAGCATGTGGTACAGGGTGCACAGTGGCAAGACCCCAGTGGCAAGACCTATAACTTCTATGTCAACATGGACGGAGTGAGCCACACTGTTGACGGCATTACAGTTAAACCTTATTCGGCAGCAATTACAGAATTATGAAGAGAATATCAGCAATAATATCGCTTGTAGCAGCAGTTGCATTATGCGCAGGTGCTACCGGCCAGTGGACACTGCAAGGCGTCAAGTATGACGCCGATACCCTGCGCCACTATCAGGTGGGTCCCGGTACCACAATGACCGTTGTCGACCTTAACGGCCCGGTGAAGTTGCGTTTGTTCTTTACGACAACCGACCTCACTAATCCCAATGTGGATGTTAAGACCATTTGCGGTGCAGAGAACCTCACCACCAACCAGACTATCCCCGATATGGTGGCAAAGCACAACGACACCGAGAATATCTATTTCGCCGGTGTCAACAGCGACTTGTTCTCAAGCCTTGGCCCCATCGGTACGACTGTTGTCAACGGCGAACTTTACAAGAATGCTAAGATTACCACAGGCTGGTATGCCGTGGCAATCGATAAGGATAAAAAACTCCATTACGGTTCGACCAATGTTACCTACCGCCTTTACTCGGAATCGTCAGGGCAGATGTCGGTAAAGGGCATGAATGTGGCCCGTGAGAGCAACGATTTCATCATTTACACCTTCCGCAAGGGTACATCCACCGCTACTTCGGGCTCGGGCATTGAAGTGCCTCTGGTAGGGCTTGAGGGAGGCATTAAGGCAGTGGGTACTACCCGCATGCAGGTATCGGGTGAGCCGGTGAGCAATGTAGGAAACATGACTATTCCTTCAGGAGGATTCGTCCTCTCGGCTAATGCCTCATGGTATATCGATCCTCTCAAGAAACTCAAGGCGGGTGATATCGTGGAGATTACCCCTACAATTCAGTTTGACTATAAAACCGTTGAAAATATCACCGAGATGAGCGGAGGCTGCCCCATGATATTGACCAATGGAAGTATTCTTGATACCGACGGCGTCCTTGACCACCTCAAGACCCGTCGCCCGCGCACTGCACTGGGCAGCGATGCTTCGGGAACCAAGATGACTCTTATGGTAGTGGAGGGCGATGCCATCAATGCAAGTGTCTCGGCTGGCCTCGGGTCTAAAGACCTTGCGGCAATCATGCTTGCAGTGGGATGTACCGATGCCATCAACTTCGATGGCGGCGGTTCGTCTACCATGTACACAAGTATGCAGGGTGTCATCAACAACCCCAGCGACGGCCACTTGCGCAAGGTGCGCAACGGCTGGTTCCTCACCACTCCCAACCGTGGCGACAACTCTGTGGCTTCAATAGCGTTTGCCGATTATGCTGTGCGCCTTGTGGCTGGTGACAGTTACACTCCCACTATCTATGGCTATAACGAGCAGGGCTTGCTAGTAAACCTCAACGTGACCGACTTTACTCTCGCATGTGAAGGCCAGGGTGTGAATATCAGCGGTACAAACGTGACATTCGGCAAGCAGGGCGTTTACACCCTCAAGGCTGTTTCTGAAGGAAAGGAAGCAACGGTTACAGTAACCGTTGACTATCCCGCAGGCATAGGAAGTGTTAAGACCACAAAGCCCTTTGTCGTGACCTCGGCCGGAATTCCTGCCGGTAGCGACCTCAGTGTTTCGCTTGCCAGCGATGCCACCGTTACCATTTGGGGTATCGACGGACGCCTGGTGGGA
>DCGA01000071.1 GCA_002314465.1 bacterium UBA1790
ACCGTTGGTTCCTCGACCGCATCTGCACACACATCCTCGCGTTTGAAGGCGACAGCAATGTGTTCTTCTTCGAGGGCTCTTACTCAGAGTATGAGCAGAACAAGATCAAGCGTCTGGGTAACGAACAGCCTACCCGTGTGCGCTACCGCAAGTTGGACTGATGCTGTTTAATGTTTAGTGTTTAAGGTAACCAGTAAGGGACTTAGACATTTCATAATATCAAAAAGCCGCGACCAATCACTGGCCGCGGCTTTTTGCATTATAGACTTAAGGGTTTTTTGAAAAAATTACTTAATATTTTGTCCCATTACGTTATAGAGCCTGCCATTGTGCATGATAACTACCTGGCCGTCCTTGATGAACTTGCCATTGGCTGCCTTCTCTACGTTAAGGTCGTTGATACCTGTTGCAGTACCCTCAACGTGTACTGTGCAAACAACCTGCTTGCCTGCAGTGGCGTAAGAGTCATTGCTGTAGCAAGTATACTTGATATAGTCGGTTGTGATGTCGTAGTCACCGGTCTCCATGTTCTCGTCGGCCGAGATCGAGATGCAATAAAGTTGAGCGGGATTGGCTGTGATGGCAACCTTATTCATGTTTACGCCCACTACCGAGAAGTTGGGATATGCGCTCTCTTTGCCGAAGTTGGTTGTATAATTAACATTAGAGGCGCGTTTGCCCATAACGTCATCACCTTCCCAACCGTAGTCTTCCATATCGGGATCCATGTAGGGGCGGATACCCTCGGGATAAGAGATGTTGAACTGGATGTTAGTGAAGTCGGGAGCTGTCTTGCGAGTGAGATACAGGTTAATCACTGTTGTCGCACCCGATTTGAGTGTAATGTTCTCTGCTGTAAGTTTGTCACCGGCGTCGGTGTAAGCTGTTTGAGCATTTGCGCTCATACTCATGCCTGCTACGAGAGCAGCAAAAATAATTGATTTAATTTTCATAATAGTAATAATTAGTTTTGAAATCAGTGTTTTATTGTTCTAAATAAACGGGGCGCACATCGGGCGACACGCGCCCCGCAATATGTTATGCTTACTTCAGCATCTCCTCGATAACAATGTTGAGGTCATCAACGTCAACACTACCGTCACCATTGATGTCGGCACTATCGCGGTAGGTATTTGTGAGGTTTAGGATAAGGTCTATAATAGCATTTACGTCATCAACGTCAACACTACCATCACCGTTAACATCACCATAAACAGATGCACTGCCGTCAATAGGCAGGAATGAAGGATAAGTGGTCTTGTCCATCACCAGTACGCAGCCAATGGTTGTCTCTTCTGTCAATAGATTGAAACCGCGCTCGCTGGGGCTGTATTTATAAGTTCTTCCTTCGTATATCGGTGTTCCTTCTGAACTAAAGTACTCAAGCAAGTTGCCGTCTTCAACAACTCGAGCGGCAGTGTTCTTCATGCGATAAGCCTTGCCTGCTTCAAATTCTGTAATGAGAACGGGTTCATTCTTTGCGATATAATCAACATTCTCAAGAGTAACACATTTGTTCTTTTGGTCATACCCGGTCACTACATTGGCTGTCATCAGGTCGCTGTTTTCAAGGTCTACAGGATGGTAGAACACTACGACATCGGTCTCATTATCGCTATATACGAGTGACGAAAGGTGGCTCAATCTGTCGGCTCTTTCTTCGGCTGTGATAGGCCAGTAAGTGTTGCTGTTGATTCTCAGTTCACATATTCTATATCTTATACGCTCAACATAGCAATTGAAGTCGCTTGCGTTGTTTCCATAGATGTTGCAGCTTTCGAATAAATCGGCGTAATATTTTAAACTATTTACACCGTGATATTCAAAGTACAGTTCTTTCAGGTTTGCACAGTTATAGAATGCCTTTTCACCTACGCTTTTTACCGTTTTGGGGATACTTACCGAACCTGAGACTGAACTTCCTTCGAATGCACTTGCACCGATGCTTGTTACTGTATTAGGAATCACAGCATTTTTCAATGTTGTCAGGCCTTTGCAGGCATCTTTTGCAATAGCGTATAAATAGTATTTTTTAGCGTCGTATAAAGTTGCTGGATTGGGGGAACTTTCGTCAAAATATGTTCTCAAGTTGTAATCTGTATAGTATGTGGGAATGAATCCCACGAGAGTAAGTTGGCCCTTTACATCTGTCTCTTCGTTGTAGGGTGTGGTAACTACATACTGATGTCCCTGGTCGCTCTGATAGTCATTGGCTTCACCGCTTTGCTCAATCTTGGCAAACACATTATATCCTTCGGCGGCAGTATACTCAGCAACTGCGTTGTCGTTGGCACGTGTTACATACAGGGTTATTTCACCGCATCCGTTAAATATGGGGTCGTCATCATTGATCAATTCTGCTGGGTGCAGAGCTGCCATGGTGATTGTTTTGAGTTTGGTGCAATTCGTAAAGCTTCCTGCGCCGATGCTGTAGGTAAGCGAACTCGGCAATCTCACAATCTCCAGTTCAGGACAGTATGTAAAGGTTTGGTTGTAAAGACATTCAACATTATAGGGAATTCTTACGTCCACGATGTTTTCACAACGGGCAAAGGCAGCTTCGGCTATTTCGCGTGTCTCATCGGGCAGGGTTACTTTTCCTGGCATTACCCAAGGCTGACTCTTCCAACCTTCGGGACAGCGCCACAACACTGAGTGGTCCTTGCTGAACAACATGTTATCTACCGACGAATAATATGCGTTATCCGCATCTACGGTTAATGTTGCCAAATTAAAGCAACCGTCAAATACTGTGCATGCCCCGAGCTCTCCAATCTTTTTTACCGATTTGGGAATGTTGATACTTTTTAGGGTTGAACTGTTGGCAAATGCTGACGCGCCGATTGTTTCAAGGCCTTCGTTAAGAGTGATGCTTGTGATTAAGTCATTGTCGAGGAACGCAATATTGCCTATTGTCTTGAGATGAGTCCAGTTTGCCAGGTTAACTGTCTCAAGTGGAGTATTGTCAAAAGCGTATGATGCAATATGTGCAATTTTAAGTTCATTGCCATGGATTGTATACGAGTTTTCGGTGGGAGCGTAAGTCTTTGTGTCTTCTCCATCGGGAGCCTCGAAGCCTATCAGTGTAAGCTCTCCCTCTCCAAGCTGCGGTTGTTTTGTGACAACATAGAAACCGCCATATTCATCTGCCATATCATATGCGTAATAACTTCTTTCGAAGTTGGTAAAGTTGGCATACGATGCATGGTTCTTAAAGTCATTAACATCGGCTACACCATTGGCAACATAAAGCGTCATATCTGAATTTGCGGGAAATGTGAGCGACAAGAAATCGACGGGTGTAGTCGCTGCAATAAATACCTTGCGCAGTGATGTACAGCCTCTAAACACCGCATTGCCACTTGGAACAACGCTTGATGGAATGTTCACAGAATACAAGTTTGTGCAATTAGCGAATGCAGCAAAACCGATGGTCTTGATACCATAGCCGATTTGTACAAAAGACATGTTGGTGACACCTTTGAACGCATTTGAAGCAATCTCCTCTACATAGTAGCAACGTCCATTGTAATAAACTTCTGACCGGATGTTTGATCCGAATCCTTCAGATGCCTTGCCACTTTCACTCAGACCGATACATTTGGCCGTTCCAGGGGTGGTTGCCGTAGCCTCGGTTATGACTTCGTATTGGAATGGACCGATGGCAAAGTCTAATGCACTTGCTGCAACTGCAAACAAGGCAAAAATGGTTAATAAAGTAATTTTTTTCATAGTTGTAAATAGTTTAATTGAGCATTATATATATTGTATTAGTAAATAAAAATCTCTTGAAAATCTCCCGGCCATCGGCTGCGCGGCTTAGGCCGGGAGGCATCATTGTAATCCAGGGGCGATAGTGTTACAGTCCCAGCATTATATTGACGATGTAGTTGATGTCGGTAACATCTACCACGCCATCCTTATTGGCATCGTGCTGGCTGTTATAGTCTGCACCGTTAATTACGTCGCTTATGATTGCGTTGACGTCTACAATGTCGATCACTCCGTCGCCATTCACATCGCCGGGTTTTGTGTAGTCGTAAAAGTCAAGTTTCCATTTGCCTGTAATCATGGTGAGTTCGGTCTTGTTGCTATAGGGCAAGAGTAGGTACGCTGTACCTGCCTTTACAATACTTGACGAAGTTGCGGGCTCAAAGACCGCCTCGTCCTGGTTGAATGTAAACACCTTGTTATTAAGTTTAGCATATACCGATGCTTTCGTGTCCTCATCGGGGTTGCCAATTATAAGGTCTGCTGCTAACTCCTCTACAAGGGGATTGGTCAGACGGGTTAATCTGTAGATTGAGTCGGGGACAACGTTTGCAATGATAAGCCCCTTGCCTGCTTTAGATGCAACGACTTTCGTTGTTTTTACAGTCTTTGAACCTAAGATGACGCCGTTGTAGGCATACACGTCAAGGTTGCTGTCGGTCCAGTCTATGGGGATGCTCACGCTTATGGCGTTTACCTTGCGGCTGTCTTTGTAATAAGCGCTGATTTTATTTTGGGGTTCTCCTATAATGAGCGGCCATTCATTGATTGAATTAAGGGTTTTGCCCACCTGGTCCCATTTAACAAAACATACAAAGTCGTCGGCATTAGCGCCAAAGAACATTTTTCCGGTTGTTATTTCGTCACCTTGTATCATGAGTTCATGCAGGTTGGTGCAGCCCGAGAATGCGAAGTCGCCTATGTTCTTTGCCTGGTCGCCGTTTATGTTTGCGCTTTGCAGCATTTTTTGCGAATTGAATGCTTTGGGGGCAATGGTATCGACACTTGTACATGAGAAAGCTGCCTTTGATGTCTTATCATGATTGTGTGCGCCCAGAATCTCAGAACCCACGCTCACCACTTTATAAACTTTGTCAGTATTAGGAAGGGTTACTTGTGTGGGAATACGGATGATGGTAGCCCCACTTGAAAAAGTTTCCTGATAGGCCAGTCGTGCCTTGCCGGCATATGTTTTACCGTTTTCGGTGAACTGATTATTGTCAATGACATCGTAATAGCCATATACAAATTCTGCATCGTCGCTGCCTTGGATAATTCTTTTAATTATAGCACTTCCCCTGAAGTCGCCTGCCGAGTTGAGGTAGGTAGTGCTATTGTCGCCTGTGAGATTAAAATCTGCAGATCTGTAGGCCTCAAGTTGATCATAGGGGACATACATCTCTGTGATGTTACAATGTATGAACGCATATGTCCCAAGGGCTGAACGTGGAACATTGCAACGCACGTGACTCAAGCTCTTACAATCGCCAAATGCACCACCTCCAATAGATGTTACCGAACTGGGGATGGCAACATTTATAATACTTGAATTCGCAAAAGCCGATCCTCCTATTGTTTCAAGACCATAAGGTAATTCCAGGCTTGTGACCTCTGAGGTGCGTGAAAACGCCTCACTCATTATTTCCTTCACATCGGGGTGAATCTTTGTGGGAGCGCCTTTGGGGGCACATACTACAAGGGTTTTGTGGTCGATTGAGTAAAGTACTCCTTCATATACGCAATAGTTTGTGTTGCCGCTTGCAACAGAAAATGATTCTACATTCGTTTCACTTACAACATTAGTTCCAAATCCATATACCGAAGCTGGTATTATAAAGGTGGTATAATTCTGCAGCCCGCAATTACAGAACGCCAGGTCTTCTATCAATTCGATTCCTTCGCGCAGAATGACCGTGCCGTTGAGAGGACATCCTATAAAGGCTTTAGGGCCTATATTTTTGCACTTGATGTCGAGGTCATTGAGTTTTGTACAACCGTAAAACGCCAGTTCGCCCATTTCGGCGGCGCTGTTTATTATTACTTTTTCAAGGTTTGTAGCCTCGTAGAATGCAGAGTTGTCAATACACATTAACTCGGGTTCGTTGCTCATGTCAAGTTGGGTGATATCAACATTCTCTTTAAATGCATTCTTGTCAATGCCGCGAACAGTGTACAGGTCTCTGTCGTGGTTAGTGGGTTTGATGATGCCATCGGCAGCATTAGTACTGCCACCGAATTTTGAGAAACCAATCAGAAGCAGGGATGCTGTTTTTGTTTTGGTTGGGATGCCTTCAGCCAGATAACGGCAACCGTCTTCAAAATAAAAGTCTGAAGTTCCTTTGTCATAGACAAAATCTTCTACATTTGCGAAGTTTGCATTGCTCTGGAATGAAGCGACTGTATTATAATACTGTGCATTAGTAGGAAGGTATACACTCTTCATTGTACTATCAAACACGTTGCCCGATACTTCTGTAGGCGCTTTTGTGGTCGAATAATAAATTGAAGTGAGGTAGGGGCAATTTGTAAATGCACCGGTGTTGATTTTTGTTACCGAACTTGCAATGTTTAAGCTAGTAAGGTAGGTACAGCCATTAAATGCCAACGGGTCAATTGTGGTGACGCCATACTTGATAAATACCCAGCGGAGAGTTTTATTGCCGTTGAAGGCATTTGTTCTGATTCGGTCAACAATGTACATTTCATTGTTGTATACAGTTGACCCCCAAATATAAAGTGATGTAGGGTCGCTACCTGCAGCCAAACCAAGAACATTGACCTTTCCATATTCTTCGTCCGTTGGCTCGGCAGCAATTTCATACTTAAGAACTCCATTCTCAAATACGTCGCCCACGGCAGCTTTGCCGAGGAGCGCAGTTAGTGCAAGCACTAATAGTAGTAAAGTTTTTTTCATATTAGTAATTTCTTTAGCAATTATATAGTTCTCTCAAGCAATTAGTATTGGCCGGTTATTCTGTGACCAATCTGTATATGGGGGTTGCGTACACTGTTATGGCGATACGGCATGCCATAGGTGTACAAACTAAACGGCGAGTGCGTCTACTGCGTGAGTAGATCACCTGCAAATGTCTGAATAAAAATGCAAATCTTCGATTCCTTAATAGAAGATAGCAATAATAGTTTCAATATCACACTCTTGTGATAATGGGAACGGCGAATTCAGTAAAATGATAAATTGACAATTTATATTGTGTATCCTTTTCGTTTGCAAATTTATAAAGGATTCTTTAATAATACAAGTGTTTGTCAAGTGAAAAATCAAAAAAGAAAAATATTACTAATTAGGGTGCCCTATGACAAAAAAAATACTGAAAACAAGTGTGTTAACCGAGCATTTATTCTGGTTGGTGTTTTGCGGTAGCATGCGGTTTGTATAAAACAGGAAACCGCAGCCCTTGGGGCCGCGGTTTCACTCTATTTCAATGATGTGGATAGCAGATTACTGCTTGCCGCTTACTGTTACGTCACGGTAAGTGCGGCCAATGAGACCCTGGAGCACCTTGCCGGGGCCTACCTCAACTGCCTCGGTCATACCGTCGGCAACCATGGCAGCCATGATTTGGCTCCAGCGTACGGGAGCGGTAAGCTGCTTGATGAGGTTTTCCTTAATCTCGGCGGGATCGGTGTGGGGCTTAGCGTCAACATCCTGGTAGATGGGGCACTTGGGCGCGCTGAAGTCGGCCTCGTGGATAGCCTTGGCGAGTTCCTCGCGAGCGGGCTCCATGAGGGGAGAGTGGAATGCACCACCCACCTTGAGGGGAAGCGCACGCTTTGCACCTGCCTCTTTGAACTTCTCGCAAGCCTTCTCGATAGCCTCGAATGTACCCGAGATAACTACCTGGCCGGGGCTGTTGTAGTTTGCGGGAATGCAAACGCCCTCAATGGTAGCGCAAATTTCTTCTACCTTCTCGTCGGCCATGCCGATGATTGCAGCCATTGTAGAGGGAGCTGCCTCGCAAGCCTTCTGCATAGCGAGTGCACGTGTCTCTACGAGCTTGAGACCCTGCTCAAAGGGGAGAACACCTGCAGCAACGAGTGCCGAGAATTCGCCCAGTGAGTGACCGGCTACCATGTCGGGGCAGAATTCCTCGCCCATAGTGAGTGCGAGGATTACACTGTGCAGGAACACTGCGGGCTGTGTAACCTTGGTCTGCTTGAGGTCTTCCTCTGTGCCGTTAAACATGAGGTCGGTGATGCGGAAACCGAGTACCTCGTTAGCTTTCTCAAAGAGTTCTTTAGCCTGTGCGTTGTTGTCGTAGAGGTCCTTGCCCATACCTACGAACTGTGCACCCTGACCGGGAAATACAAATGCTTTCATTTCTTGATATTTGTTATGTTATTATTTTCAATTAAAGAAAAAATTCCGTAATTAGACCGCAAAGGTATATATTATTACCCACTTATGCAAGAACTTTCCGCCTAAAAGTTAATTTGGACGGAAAGTTCTATTATTATTGTTGTGATTCAACTATCAGTTGAGTCCCCAGTATGACAGATCGAGCGTTGCTTCCACCTCGTCCTCGACGGTGTCGGGCAGGTTACAGAAGAAGTCTATGCCCGTACGTTTTTCGAGTTCGTCGATAGAGATTGCGCAACTCTTGAGTGTTGTAGAACTCTGTGCATCATTGCTGTGGGTTGTCCATATACCTATCGCATAATACTTGCCGTTCTTGAGCGCAAGTAATGCCGAATAGAAGTACTTGGGCACTGGTAGGCGGTTATTGCACTTCGCATCATATATACCTGCGCTTGTGGTGCCGTTGATGGTCACGTCGCTGATTGTCGCAGCCTTTACTACATATAATGTGTCGCAATTGGATGCCCAGGTACGAACTTGGTTCTCAACGGTGAGCCACAGACCTGCATTGTGGCTTTGCCACTGTGGTTGCATGTTGCTCAGGTAGAATGTTTGTGCATTCTGCTCTGATGAACACAGGCGGTCGGCGCTGGGGCACAAGTGGCCGCGAGAATAGCCGCTGCCGCTGTAATCCGAGAGGGTAGAGCGTGTTCCGCTGGGAAGGTCTGTATCTTCCTGGAACGCGTCATTGCGGGTAACATTCTTATCGAGGTTTCCTGCATGCATCTGGTAGCATGTCCAGCGGTTGGAAATCTTGGTGTTGCTCCACTCAAGAGAGAGTGTAACACCATAGTTTGAGGTGCTCTTGGTTACCCACGAACAGTTGTCTGTCTCGTTGATGCGGGGCCATTCCAGGTTGTACATGTACTGGCTCTTGTCATACTTCGACGATAACTGGTTGCGGTTCTTGTTGGTGTCGGTGGGGTCGGTTCCTCCGCCGCCTCCGCCACCGCCCGATTCAGCGGTAACATTGCTAACCTGCGAGAACAGGTAGTCGACGCTCTGGCCTGTAGCCTTAACGTAGACCTTCATACCGATAGCGCCGCTTTCACCCCATTCACCGCCAATGTAGACGATGCTGTCCATCTCGGTACCCTGGTAGGTCACCGTGGTGTTATTCTTGAGGGTGATAGTGAGCTTGGTGGGAACAGTACTCTGTGCGAGTGCGCTTGTGATTGTTGCGATGCCCAGGAGGGCGAGTAATATCTTCTTCATGATTCGCTCCTCCATTATTTGTTGTTAGTATTAAGTTTCGCTCTCAATACAAGGCCATCGTTGCCCAGATTGCCTCCCATGATGATGTTGACCGCACAGTTGATGTCGGCAACATCGGTTCCGCCGTCACCGTTAAGGTCATCACGTCCGTCATATGTACCGCTTGCAACACTTCCCATGATCACGTTGACGATGCAGTTGATGTCGGCAACGTCCACGTCGCCGTCAAGGTTCACGTCGGCATACATCGATACGTAGGTGCCGTTAAGGTTAAGGCGACCCACAGAGTTGAAGTAAGCGTGGGTTGCGGGAAGTTCGCTTGCGTTGATGTTAACAAGGATGGGCTTGCCGTTCTTGTAGGCCAGTGCTGTCACGGTAGTGCCGTCCATGAATGTGGGCTTGTACATACCGGTCATGTTGTTCACAGCTGTGGGGGCTGTGTTCACCAGCGTCACGTTGTCGAATGTCTGCTCTGTGACATTGCTGGTGGGCTTCACTACATAGGGTTTGCCGGCTTGTGTAGAGCGTCCGGTAGTGAATGTGAGTGTGCCGTTGCTCAGCGTTGACGGTGTAAGGATTGTTCCGTTGAAGCTGCTCATCGCGAAGGGCAGGGCAAGTGTCTGCCACTGGTCTGATACCAGTTCGCGAACGAGGCGCACCCTTGCGTTGCTGATGCTTGTGGTGGGTGATGTGAAGTCTTCGCTCTCGTCGACCACATAGGTGAGGGGGCGGTTGCCGTTCTCATATGTGGGAACGAGTGTGCGGCCGCTTGCATTGGGTACTGCCAGACCGGTAATATCAACGATAGCACCGGTGTAAGGTGTCTGGTAGTAGTCGCTTGTGCCCAGGCCATACAGGTTGCTGATTACGAAGCTTTCGCTGCCCACGGTAGCTGCAGTGCCGTTGACGTGAAGGCCGCGGGTAGTAACCCAGTCGGCTGCATGGCTGCTATAGTCGGCTGCCTCAATCTCTACGGGAGCGACATCGCTCTCGGTAACGGGATCAGCGATTACAAGGCAGTTGGTATCGGTGCGGGTATTGTCGGCAACAAACTTGGGAAGGCCGTTGCTGTCTACGTACTTACCTACAATCCAACCCGCAATGTGCTGGTTGAACTTGAATCCGGGGTTGGCGTCAACGTTGTCGAGGTAGAGCGCACCTGTGTTGTCGCGCACATAGGCCTCGGCGCCGTCCTCGCTTACGTAGGTCACGCGGCAGTTGTTAGCGTCGGGGATGTAAAGGCGTACTGTTGTTCCCGATGCCACGCCCTTGAACTGGCCTATACCGGTTACGGTCTGTCCCAGTGTGTAGGTGCGTGATACCACGCTGCTGGTTTTGGTGCCGCTCACACCGACTGCCTTAACGGTTGTTGTTCCGGTAAGGGTCAGATTTGTGGTTGTGGATACGGCTGTACCGTTGGTCTTCGACGGGGTAGTGCCGTTGGTGGTGTAGTAAACGGTGTTTCCGCCCTTCGGGGTAATGGTCATGCTGGCGCTTGCCGCATTGTTCATTACGGGGAAGAACGTGAACTCATCGGTCATTTCGGGTTCGTAGGCCGTTCCGCTGTCGGTGGTGGTATATGTTACAGCCACGGTGTAGACGGTGTTGGAACTTGTCGCTGTAAATGTTACCGACGAAGACGAACCGGTCCATGTGAGATCACTAAGGGTTCCGGTGCTAACGCTTGCCCTGATTGATGTGTAAGGACCGCTAAAGGTCACTTGGGTAATAGTAGACCCTGTAGGAACACTTAAAGTGAAAACAGAACTTTTAATAAAATATAAGTTATAAGCGCTGTTGTAATAAGATGCCCTGGGAGGATTGTCCGTAGAGGGGGTAAATGTGACACCGTTTATGGTCGCTGGTGTCGATAGTGTAGTCTGTGAGCTGCTTGTGGGTGCTGTATACCCCATAGCCTGAATGCTTTCAGCACTATTGAAGTCAAATGTTGCCGTGACTTGGGCTGCCCACGCATTGCCGGCGCAAGCCAAGACGACTAGCATCCACAATAGCCTTTGAAGGTTGTGTTTATGCATAACGTTAATGTAATTTGTTTTTTTAATTGTAGATGATTCTGTAGTTCATTTAAATTATCTCGCCAAAAGTAATACATTATTTTAAAATATACAAATTTATATATATAAATCAACAAAAACTGTATGTGAACTGGTACTATTTATTATTTATTCGTAGTAAAAAAATCGCTTACTATTGCTGTAGTGTGGATGGAAATGTGTATATTTGCACGATAAACTTTAAAACGAAAACAATATGCTTAATATGATTCTTGGTTTCGGAACTTTTGGAATGAACGAACTGCTCATTATTGCTCTCATCGTTTTGCTGCTTTTCGGCGGCAAGAAGATTCCCGAACTCATGAAGGGCCTTGGCAAGGGCGTGAAGAGTTTCAAAGAGGGCATCAACGATGTGCAAAATGAGGTAAACAAGGCCGTTAACGACGATGACCTTACCGAACTCAACCGCAAGCGCGAAGAGCAAAAGAAAAACCAAGGCTGATTGTCTTGATTCGACAACTTGCTTCTGCTTGTTCCCCGCATAATAAATGGGCTCTGACGAGACATTAAAAGAGATGTCGTTCTGGGAGCACCTTGATGCGTTGCGCTCGGTGCTCATCAAGATATGTGTGCTGCTGGTGGGGCTCACCGTGGCACTATTCATCGCTATGCCCAGCATCTTTGACAGTGTTATCTTGGCGCCATGCGACGGCAGTTTTGTGTTGTACCGTATGCTTGACAAGATTGCAGTAAACGTTCCTGGTTGTGCGGAACTTAACGCCAACGGGTACCATGTCGACCTAATAAATATCCAACTCTCATCGCAGTTTTTCGTGCACATGTCCACGTCTTTCTGGATGGCTTTAGTGTTTGGCTTCCCGTGCGTTATCTATCTGTTGTGGACATTCGTTGAGCCTGCCCTTTACGCCAATGAGAAACGCGGTGCTCGCCGTGCGTTCTTGTTGGGTAACCTCATGTTTTTCATAGGTGTGGCTGTGGGTTATTTCATCGTTTTCCCGGTAACATTGCGCTTTTTTGCCGACTACCACGTCAGTGCGCTGGTTCCCAATCAGATATCACTTGACAGTTACATCGATACATTCCTGTCACTGGTGTTCATGATGGGTGTTGTTTTTGAGTTCCCGTTGGTAGCATGGGTACTGGGTAGAATGGGGGTTCTTACGCGTGAATTTTTCCACGAATACCGCCGTCACGCAATAGTGGTTTTGCTCGTTTTTGCAGCCTTCATCACGCCTGCCGATCCGTTCTCCATGATAGTGGTTTTCGTCCCGATTTACGGCTTGTACGAGCTTAGCGCGTTCATCGTGAAACCTGCTCCTGCAGTACCCGATGAGGATGCTGAGGATTAAAGTAGCGCTTTAACACTCGCTCTTAATTTTTACTTTAAGTTGATATATGTAGTCAGTTGTCGTTCAGATGACTGGCTGCTTTTGTTTTTGGCTTTGTTTCGCGTGCGCGTGTGCATAAGTGCGCATATTTCTTGTTTTTGTCATTTATTATTTATAAATTTGCATATTAAACACTATATAAACATGTCAGGGCAAAACAAACGAGGCTTCTTCAGTTGGGCGTGGCAGACGGTTGGCGTCTTGCTGCTTCTTGTTGTTTTGCTGCCTTTCTCGCTCTACATTCCCTGGGTCCAAAACATCGTTAAGGACTATGCCTGCGAATGGGCTTCCGAGAAGACCGGGCTTGAAATCTCCATCGATCGCATCCTGTTGAAATTCCCGCTTGACGTAAGTGTAGACGGTCTGCTTGTCCTTGATGAGCAGCGCGACACTATGGTACAGGCGTCTAATCTCACCGCAGGGGTAGCAGTGATGCCGCTGTTTGACATGACGGTCGACATTGACGAGGCCGAGTTGACGGAGGGGCGTTACCGCATGGTTGCCGAAGACTCTTCAATGGTTCTTAGGGCCGATGTTGAGCATTGCCTTGTCAAGGGTATTGACTTGGACCTTAGCTGTAACATGCTTAATCTGCTTGAGGGCACTCTCAGGGGCGGTGACATATCGCTTGACTATTATCCCCACAATGTGGTTACCGAGTGCGACAGTACCGAGTCTAAGCCTTGGAAGATAAGGGCTTATCATCTTAATCTTGAGGATGTGAACTACAAGATGACAATGTTGCCCACAATTGACAATATGGACGTGCATCTGCGCCGTGCCGAACTGGCTGATGGCATTGTTGACACGGGCAACCACACTGTTGAGGCTCGCTCGCTCACCATCGATAGCACAGCTGTAAACTATGTTTATCCCACCGAATCGTTTGCACGGGACTATGCGGCAAAGCACCCCGTACCCAAAGACACCCTGTGCAATCCTGCCGATACGGTGCCGTGGACGGTAAAGGCCGATAGCCTGAGGCTCAACGGAAGCAAGGCGGTTTATGCCATGAAAGATGCCAAGGAACGCCCAGGCAAGGGACTTGACACAAAGTATATTGTCGCCGATAATATTAACATCGCTGTCGACAATTTCTATAACCGTGGTACCGATATATCGATGAACCTCAAGAACCTCACGCTTAATGAGAGAGGCAGTGGAATCGATATAAAAGAGGGTAGGGGTAACATCACTATGAACGATAAACTCATCAGCTTTGAGAATACTAAGCTGCGTACAATGATGAGTGATATCAACCTTGATGCGCACATTGATTTGTCGTTGATTGACAATCCCAAGAACGGATATATCCAAGTCACCACCGACTCGAAAATCGCCTTGCAAGATGTGTCGCGCCTCATGCCCGAGTATGCCCCCATGCTCAAGACCATTCCGCAGGTTTCGCCGCTCACGTTGCGAGGCGACATCAGTGGTAACGCATCGCGTGTCGACCTGGGCAACTTCACTGCCGACCTGCCACGATATGCCCGTGCCACTGTCACGGGTACGCTCTATAATCCCACCGACTTCAAGAAAATGACGGGCGAACTCAAGATGGATGCAAAGTTTGACAACATCAACTTTGTGAAACCCACATTGCTCGACAAGGCCATGCAGAAGCAGGTGAACTTCCCGCCCATGGCGATTAACGGCACAGCAAAGATTAAGCGGGGCACTATTGCTGCCGATGCAGTGATGACTCTTGCCTCGGGAAAACTCGTGGGCAAGGGTACATTCAACAGTAATAACAACGAATACAGCGTAGACGCTACTTTCAACAACTTCCCGCTCAGGGCCATCGCACCGTTGTCAAATGCCGACAACCTTACAGCCCATGTGCGTGCCCGCGGCAAGGGGTTTGACTTCTTGAACCCCAACTCTAACCTTGCGTGCGATATCGATTTGGCTGGTGTAAACTATAATAATGCATTCTACCGCAACCTTAACACCAGCATCACGATGAACGGCGGTAACCTTATGGGTCACATCACAAGTTCTAACGATAACTGCCGCGTGAACGTTGATGTTGCCGGTACCATCAAGGGCAACCACTACGAGTTGGACGCAACGGGTAATGTTGCCGACCTTGACCTTCAGGCTCTTGGCCTTTACAAGGGTGAGTGCCGTGGACATGGCAACTTTGTGGGTTACTGCGACATAGACCTTGATAATAAAACCTATGACGCATCGGTCGACCTGCAAAACTTTGAGTGGAATCTCGATGGTGATGAGTTCATTGCCGACAGGGCATCGGCTACGTTCCGCAGCGACGCTATGATGACGCATGCCACCTTCGACAACGAGGATAACCATGTGCGCTTCAATTCCCAGTGCGGCCTTGATACTCTCATTAAACGCTTCAACCAGAGCGGTAATATCGCTATGGACCAGTTTAAGCGCAAGTCGCTTAATATTGATACCCTTCAGGCTGCTTTGCCATCGTTTGACCTTGATATGCAGATGGGTACCGACGGTCTTGTGCAGCGTTATATGCAGAAGTATGGCGTAGACTTCCGCGAGGTAGCCCTTGACGTGAGCAACGACTCCACCATTTACGTTAACGGCCACGTGCATTCGCTCAGTTACAACGGTACCAACATTGATACACTCACACTCAAGGCTACGCAATGGAACAAGTATCTCGCATTTGATGCCCACATGGGCAACCGCCGTGGCACAATGGACGAGTTTGCCCAGGTTACCCTCAAGGGCGGCATCAAGGGTTCTACCATTGATTTCCTTGCGACACAGCAGAATATACACCGCGAGATGGGTTATCGCTTGGGTCTTAATGCAACGCTCACCGATTCGGCTGTGAATGTGAAGTTGTTCCCCAAGGAACCCGTTATCGGTTACCGCAAGTGGAGCATCAACGATAGCAACTATGTGAACCTTAACTATGGCACCCGTATGCTCGACGCCAATCTGCGCCTTGAGAGTGACTCGAGCGTTGTGGCTCTTGCTACACAACGCGCCCCGGGTGCGACCACCGAAGATATTTTGCTCAACATCAACAACCTGCGCATTGAGGAATGGACGAAGTTTATGCCTAATATGGACCCGATGACTGGTGTTCTCAATGCCAATATGGATGTTAAGTTCGACGGTCATGCCCTTGACGGAACGGGAGTGCTCGACCTCAAGAACTTCGTTTATAACGGCATGCGTGAGGGTGATTTCACTGTCAACACTGAGTTCGGGCTTGATCCGGCTACCGGAGGTACACGCCTTAATGCCGACATGGTTGTCGACGGTTCGCACGTGGCTATGGCCTATGGTTCTATGAGCGAGGTAGAAGGCAACTCACCGCTTAATCTGAGCATGAAGCTCGACCGCTTCCCCCTGTCTAAGGTATCGCCCTTCATTCCCGGCAAGATGTTGTGGCTGCGTGGCTATGCCAACGGCGAGGTTACTATCACGGGTTCTTCGGATGCACCTGTAATCAACGGCTTTGTAGTGGGCGACTCGGCCTTCATCACCTTGCCGCGTTATGGCAGTTCGCTCAAGATGTGCGAAGACAAATTGCCCATTGTTGACAATGTGATCAAGTTCAATAATTACCGCATCCTCGGTCTCAATGACAATGTCATCAGCATGAATGGCTTGGTTGATGCAAGAGACCTCGACAACATGATTATCGACCTTAACATGGCGGGTAAGAACATCCAGTTCATCGGTTCTGACCAGCGCACTTATTCCGAGATATTCGGTAAGGCGTTTGCCGATGTTAACGCAACAGTTAAGAGCCGCAATAACTACATGACCATACGCGCCGACCTCGCATTGCTCACCGGCAGCAATATCACCTATGTGATGCAGGACGAACTAAGCACGCTCACCAGCCAGGTCGACGAGAAGATGGTAACCTTTGTCAATCTCAAGGATTCTGTGGGTGGCTCTCCGTTGCTTGTAACTGCCAACGGAACCACAGCGACTAATATCCTTGCCAATATCGAGATACAGCAGGGTGCCAAGATCAATGCTTATTTGTCAACCGATGGCAAAGACCGCGCTAACATCGATGGCAGCGGACACCTCAAGTACAGTCTTGACTTTGCAGGCAAGGATGCGCTCACGGGTACTTATACAATAGAGAGCGGTAGCGTGCGCTACTCTCCGCCGCTCATCTCTCAAAAGAACTTCAGCATCATCTCGGGCAGTAATGTGGTGTGGACGGGCGACATGTTTAACCCGCAACTCAACATCGAGGCTACCGAGCATGTGAAGACCAGTGTGAGCAGCGACGGACAGGGTTCTCGTCCCGTCGATTTCCTCATTACCGCACGCCTGGGTGGTACGCTTGGCGTCATCAAACTCGACTTTGACATGAGCACCGAGAGCGACCTCACTGTGCTCAACGAACTCCAGTCGATGAGTGATGTACAACGCTCGCAGGCTGCTATCAACATGCTTCTTTATAACACTTACTCGGGTACTAACAGTGCTGGTAGCGTGAACAACCTCACTGCAAGTGCCGCCTTGTTCTCGTTTGTTCAGTCTCAGCTCAATTCGTGGGCGGCAAAGACGCTCAAGGGTGTTGACCTCTCGTTCGGCATCAACCAGTATGAGGCAAAGAGCGGCAAGGGAACCGAAACCAGTTACTCTTATCGCCTGTCTAAGAACTTGTTTAACGACCGCTTCAAGATTGTCGTGGGCGGTGAATACAGTACCGATGCAACTGCCGAGGAGAACTTTGCGCAGAATCTCATCAGCGACATCTCGTTTGAGTACTCGCTCAATGAAACAGGCAGCAAGTATGTGCGCCTGTTCCGTCACGCGGGCTTTGAGAGCATCCTGGAGGGTCAGGTCACCGAGACCGGTGTGGGCTTTGTCATGAAGCGCAAGGTAGAGTCGCTCAAGTCCCTCTTCCGCCGCAATAAGCCCCTCACGGTGACAATTCATGATTCAATTCCCGCAGTACGTAAGGACGAGGAAACCGACAGTATAATTACCGAACAATGAACCGATTATCACTCATATTGACTATACTTGTGGCTGGCATCCTTGCCTCGTGCTCCACTACAAGCCGCTTGGGCACCAACGATGTCCTTTACACGGGTGTTAAGAAAATCGACTATCGCCAGGACAGCGCCAAACTTGACGCCGATGTGCAGGAACAGATTTTCGAGGCTATTAATGTCAAGCCCAACAATCCGCTATACTCTCCCTATCTGCGCACACCGTTTCCCATCGGCCTGTGGGTGTACAACCACATGGATCCTAATGCCACCGGACTCAAGGGTTGGCTCTATAAGCATCTTGTGGCCAATCCCGTCCTCATCTCAAGGGTAAGGCCCCAGGCTCGCGTAGACATGATTAACACGTTGCTGCGCAACAACGGCTATTTCACGTCACAAGCCGACTACGAGCTAAACTATAGCAAGAGTAACCCGAAGAAAGCAAGCATCACCTATCATGTGGATGTGGCTAAGCCCTATGTAATAGGCGACATCACCTATATCGGGCTCAATACTCCCGTGTGCCAAATTATTGATTCGCTGGCTAAGGCCGATTCTTACCTCAAGACCGGCAACCGTTACTGCCTTGACTCGCTCAATGCCGTGCGCATCAATATCACTAATTATCTGCGTAACCGTGGCTACTACTACTTCCGTCCCGAGTACATCCAGTACATGGCCGACAGTGTCCAGCGTCAGGGAGTGATTGACCTGCAGATAATCAATGCGCCCGATGTACCTAATATGGCTCACGTGAAATATGTAGCGCGCAACATTACGGCGACCGTGAGCGACGGCTTGCCGGGCTCGGTACCCGATACCATCCCCATGGAGCGATGCACGCTTGTGAAGTATAATCCGGTGCACATCAGGAATAATGTCATCCCGTCTAATCTGCGCATGCGTCCCGGCCGTTCGTTTGGCGTCAACAGCATGGACCGCACTCAGTTGGCATTATCTCGTTTGGGTATATTCAGTAATATTGATATGCAGGTATACCCTGTGCTTGATTCTATCACTCCGCAAGGCAACGGATTGCTCGATGTGGAGGTTAACTGCTTGCTCGACAAACCTTGGGAGGTTAAGCTCGAGTTGCAGGGAACGTCTAAGAGTAACAGTTTTATCGGCCCGGGTCTTGAACTGGGGTTGTCTCACAAGAATGTGTTTGG
>DCGA01000081.1:0-193 GCA_002314465.1 bacterium UBA1790
TATGTTCTTCTGTCAAAAAATCCCCACGCGAAGCCTGTTATTTCTCGTTGGGTGCAGCTTGTTGAGGACCATACAGGAATTCCTTCATCATCCATTGCGAAGCAAAGTGCTGCTTGATGCTCTCGGTGTAGGTCTCCATCTGCTCATCGTTGAGGATTTTAGCCAGTTTCTTGTCGTACTTTTCCTGATCCTG
>DCGA01000081.1:221-6182 GCA_002314465.1 bacterium UBA1790
TCGAGCCTCAAAGTCCTCACGGCTGGGTCTGTTGCCGCGGAATCCCATACCGCCACCCATTCCTTCGGGAGGCATACCACCGCCGGGCATACGGCCACCCATTCCACCGGGAGGCATACCACCGCCGGGGCCGCCCATGCCGCGCATACCACGGTGTCCGCCACCGCGCGGGCCGCGTGCCTCGCCGTTGATGCTATCGGGACGTTGACGACGGAATCCCTCGATAAGGGTTGAATTCTTTTTATTGAGTTTTCCCACTTCCTTGGCCTGCTTCTCGTCGAGACCCAGCACCTCGGTCATGGTGGTAGTCATCTGCTCTGCAGTGAAGCGTGGACGACGGGGACCTCTTCTCTGGCGGTTGCCTTGAGGGGGAGGAGGGGGTGCAAGTGAGTCGCCCTGGAATGCTTCGGGCGGGGGAGGAGGCAGTTGTGGATCGAATTGGGTCGTGTCGGGCGACACTGTTTGCGCAGTCACAAACAGTGCGATGGCAGCGAATGCCGTACTCAGTGATAAACGTTTCATAATTCTTGTGGTTTTTAAAAGTCCTTAAGTATACACTGCTATAAAACGTATTTGCTATATTATTCCGCCGAGCCCCACTCTGGTAGGACTCGGCCGAATGTATCAGATTGTATCCGCAAAGTTATACAAACTTGCGCATTAACCAAAATTGTTCGTGTTAAAAAACGTCACTCGTCGGCGAGGACAAGGCCCTTGAGAACCTGCCATGCCACAAGGCCGCTCACGCCCACAAGGCCGGTAAAGTACATGATGTCGCGCACGGTGATTACCTGATGGTCGCTGTAACGAAGCATCATCACCCATGCCACGATGCATGCGATAACCGCAGCGATATTAACGACTACGTTTATCCAGCCGGTAGAGTGCTGCTTGGCGGGCAGTTTGTTCATCACGCGTGGTGTGAACCATTCGTTCTTGCCCGGCTTGTAGCTTTGCTCCTTGAGCAGTTGTTTCAGTTTGTTGTCGTCCATGTCTGTATTAATCTAATTCTCCAATTATTGTTCTTAACTTATCCTTTGCCCGGTGAAGGTGCGACTTCACCGTGTTCTCGGGTATCTGCATTACCACTGCGATTTTCTTTATGGGCAGGTCTTCTATGTAGAATAGCGTCACTGCCGTTCGCTCCACCTCGGGGAGCATCTGCAGGGCTTGCGTCACGGTCATTGCTGCATCGGCAGCCCGCTCGCTGCCTTCGCTTGCCGTGTCGGGGGGCGCTTCGGTGAGGATGCGCTCTTCGCGTATCTTGCGCTGGTTTGTGCAGAACTCGTTGTAGGCAATGCGGTAGAGCCATGTGCCGAACGACGATAGTCCCTTGAAACTGCGCACGTTTATGTAGGCTTTGATGAAGGTCTCCTGGGCCAGATCGTCGACGAGGTTGTCGTCGCCGTGGGTGAGGTTGAGCAAGAAGCGCCTCACTTGTGGCTGGTAGGCCTCTACAAGCGTCCCGAAGGCGCGCCGGTCGTCGACCAGCACGCATTGCGAGATTAGCTTGATTTCATCAAGTTTGCTTAACATATATACTAACTAAAACCTGTTTGGTTTAAATCACATCTGAATTTCTCCGTTGTTTTCGGTTTCCTGCTTGGGAGTTTCCTCGGTCACAGGCTGTGTGGGTACAGCGGGTGCTGCAGGGGCAGCGGGTTGTTGGGGTGCTGCGGGCTGTGTAGGTGCAGCGGGTTGCTGGGGTGCCTGCTGTGCATAATACTGAGCGTAGACTATTGCATTGCGCTGGTCCATGTAGCTCGAGAACATCTTGAATGCTCCGATGAAGAACGGGATGCAGAAGATACCTGTCAGGGGAGTCGCGCCGGTGATAAGGCCGAAGATCATACCGCCCAAACCTACTGCAGTTGCGCCCCTGCCTTCAAGGCTGCGCCAGCTAATCTGGTTGTACATGGGGGGAAGTGCCTGGCCTGTTGCGGGCTGCTGGCCTTGCTCGGGCTGCTGTGCTGTCGCACCCTGTGTCTCATAAGAGCGGAAGGGTGGGGGAACGGGTGTGCCCTGCACGGGGTCGCCCACGGGTGTGCCCATTGTGGGAGCAGTATACTGGGGCGTGTTGTAAACCACCTTGGTCGAGTTACCGAACACTCCCTCGGGCAGTTCGTAGTGGTTCTCGATAGCCTTTTCCATCACTTTGTATTTGCGGCGACGGTTCAGGTAGCGGAAGAACAGCACGATGAGGATGATGGCTACAAGTGCCATGCTTATGCTGGCTACCATCTCTCTTGCTGCAAGCGACCATGTGCGGTTTATCTCGAGGAAGTTGTTTACGTTCTCGGCCTCGTCGGTGTCGTTGTCAAGGTTGCCGAGTTCTTCGGCGTTATTGATCACTGTGTCGTCGAGGTGCTTGATCAGTTCGTTACTCACGATTTTCTCTACCAGGCCGGCAACCTTCGAGGTGATTACTGTAGAGTCGCCGTTCTCATCTACGATGATGGTGGTGTCGCCCTTTGTTGTGATGGCGTTCTTGGCAGCACTTGCGGGAACGGCCGCAATCATTGATACTGCAAGGATAAGTGTAAGGAATAAGTGTTTCATTTTCTTCATTTTTGAGTTTTGTTACACCCGTTAGATGCACCGAGTTTCAAAAAAGTTGCACAAAAGTAATTATTTTTTTACTTTTTACGAAAATAGTGATTAACTTTGTGCATATATTTACCTCGATTACCATAATATATTATGAAAAAACTATTACTTGCATTGGTGGCACTTGCGCTGTCGCTTAACCTCATGGCACAGGAAGCCTTGAAGCGCGAGATGCGCACTGTGTGGATTGCCACAGTATCTAACATCGACTGGCCGCAGACCCGTGGCACAGGAACTACAGTTATCAACAAGCAGAAGAAACAACTCACCGATATGCTCGACGGCTTTGCCAGCACCAACATGAACGGTGTGTGCCTGCAGGTGCGCCCCATGGCCGATGCCCTCTACAAGTCGAGCTACGAGCCCTGGTCGAGTTACATTACCGGCACCCGTGGCAAGGACCCGGGGTGGGATCCTCTGGCTTTTGCCGTTGAGGAATGTCACAAGCGCGGCATCGAGTGCCACGCATGGGTTAATCCCTATCGTTTCAGCAACAGCAGCGGTAACGACTGCAACACCGAGCAGGATATCGCCCTCAAGGAATCGGGCATCCTCATGACCGTGGGCAACCGCATTGTGTTCAATCCCGCCCTCAAGGCATCGCGTGAGCGCCTGCTCAATGTGTGCCGCGAGATGATTCAGAACTACGACATCGACGGCATCATTTTTGATGACTATTTCTATCCCGGCGGCGGTACCCCCGAAGACTCGTCGGCTCCCGACTACACCCTGTGGCAGCAGAGCGGCTCGGGCATGAGCATAGGCGACTGGCGTCGTGCCAATGTCAACCAGATGGTTAAGGAAATGTACGACATGGTGCAGGAGACCAAGCCCTATGTTAAGTTCGGTATTGGTCCTGCAGGTGCTTCGTGCTCTAACAGCAGTGTTGCCGCACGACATGGCATCGACCCGCTGTCTAAGTATTGCTCGGCAAGCGACTGGCAGTACAACAGCATCTACAGCGACTGCGTGCAGTGGCTCGAGGACGGTACCATCGACTACATCTCGCCCCAGCTCTACTGGAAGACTACCCACACAACCAATCCCTTCGGACCCATGACTCACTGGTGGAGTTATGTTGCCGACCACTTTGGACGCCACCACTATGCAAGTACCAACATCTACTTCATGGCGTCGACCAATACTCAGGACGACTGGAACGAAATCAATGCACAGATTCTTCTCACACGCCAGTATGCAAGACCCGGTACTTCGGGTGTAAACTTCTACTCGGCTAAGTATATTAACGGACCCACTTGCACCGGACTGGGACAATTCCTTGCTGCCAACACTTTCACGCGCAAGGCTATCATCCCGTGCCTCGACTCGAAGCCGAAGGAAGACCTTGGTGCGCCCGTTAATGTTCATCTCAACGGCAACACGCTCTCTTGGGATTCGGTCAACCGTCACCTCGTCAAGTATGCCGTTTACGCTATCCCCACCAGTGTGCCCGTTGCCGAAATCAATAGCGAACTATATGGCGGACTCAAGGGCGACTACTTGCTCAACGTCACTTACAGCCCCTCGTTCACGCTCGACAGCCAGTACCTCACAGGCTACTGGTATGCGGTTACCGTGGTCGACGGTTGGGGCAATGAGTTTGCTCCCACCTATGTCAACGCTCCGGCTGGCGACAGCGAGGCTACTACGCTCGTGAGCCCCATTGGCGGCGCTACCGTCGAGTGGAGCCAGACTTTCACATGGACTGCCGTTGAGGACGCCAAGTACCACCTGCAGGTGGCTGCCGATGCCGACTTTAGCCAGATTCTCATCGACAGGGCCGACCTCACCACAACCTCTTCTACCGAGAACCTCATCAACCTTGAGAGCCTCAAGACCTATTACTGGCGTGTAATCACACGTCAGGAGGGTCACTTCGACAAGGCATCGGTAGTCGAGACTTTCAACACCCCGGCTCATCCCAAGGCTCCCGTGGTTACACTCATCAGTCCCGCCGAGGGCGAGAACATGGAAGACGACTTCTCGTTCACCTTCTCGAGTGCGGGCGCAAGCGGCTACACCGTTGAGGTATCTCCGTCGGCCGACTTCGCTTCGGTTGTCTTTACCTCCGACAAGGCGGTGCAGAGCGGCGATAATGTTACTATTCCCCTCTCGGTATCGCTGCTGGGCAAGGGCACTTTCTACTGGCGCGTGGTGAGCCGTGCCTCGGGTTGCGACGATTCTGTGAGCGAGTCGCGTTCGTTCAATATCACCAATGTACCCATCGGCGAATATGAACCCGGATATGTGATGAAGAAGGATGTCGACACATATAATAAAATAGGAAACCTTGAACTCACCAACAAGTGGGTGCGCTCTATAAAGGATGTATATGGCAACATGACATTCGACAGCAACGGTCTCATGAACCGCGGCTTCACCGTTAAGGGCAACCGCGTTTATGTGATAGGCCGCAGCGAGAGCGCAAGCGATGCTCAGGTTTATGTCGACCAGTACAGCACCGACACCGGCGAGCGCATCAAGCGCGTTGCTCTCGACAACTCGGTGCAGGGACTTTATTACCCCGGTAACGACATCTTCCTTGATGCAGCGGGCAACCTGTGCGTGAGCAATCTCGTGCTCAATATCTACAGTTATGGCGTTACCGTACACCAGATAGACCCCGAGACCGGCGCAGCCATTGAGCGCGCACGCGTTACTTCGTCATTGCCCACTACCAAGCGCATCGACCACTGCAATGTCTATGGCGATGTTACCAGCGACCAGTTCTATGTGTTCGGCGCCATGTCTAACGGTACCGAGGTGATGCGATGGACCATTCGCAACGGCGAGGTTTCGGCGGCCAACAAAATGACTGTACAGGCCTATAGCCCGTCGTCGGCAACATCATGGAGCATCGCTCCGCGCGTTTATCCCGTGAGCGCCACTCAGGTCTATGTCAAGGGTGCAAGCACCAATGTCACTCTCTACAATTTCTCTACCGGTGCCATTATCGACAGCATGGACGGCAACTCGGCTATTCAGCCATTGGGACGCGACGGCAACGGCTTCGACCGCTTTACATTTGCCGGTAAGAACTACATGATGTATCCCCAGAGTTGCCACCGCAATGAGGGTATCGGATATCGATACGTGCTCATCGAGAGCGACGGCGGAAACACCTTTGCCGACTACACCCCCAAGTGGATTTTCCCCGCACAGGGTATCGGTGAGTTGAACAGCAGCACCTGGGATGCTCCGTGTATCGCTGTCGACGGTGCCAATGCGCGCGAGAAAGACCTCTACATCTATGTACCCGGCAACGGTCTTGCGGCCTATACTCTGCGCGACACCACACCTCTTGTGGGCGATGTGAACGGTGACGGTGCAGTCGATGTGTCGGATGTCAATGCC
>DCGA01000081.1:6219-6427 GCA_002314465.1 bacterium UBA1790
CTTGTTCAGGCATCGGTTTACGAAGGCCGTGCCGATGTCAACGGCGATGGCGCTGTAGATGTGAGCGACATTAACGCGATTATCTCGCTCATTCTTGCCCAGTAATATCGTTTATTAAACATACATGCATTGCTTCGCACCGGTGACAACACCAGTGCGAAGTTTTTTTCCCCTCTTGCAGGATTTCTTTAGACTAAAAGAACAAAAA
>DCGA01000081.1:6455-10548 GCA_002314465.1 bacterium UBA1790
AACTAAAAATAATTTGTTTAATCTGCTTAATCTTAGGTTAATAAATTAGTGTAAATTCGTGCTAATTCGTGGACAGAATAAGAACAAAAAACAAACTACAGATTAATCTGATTTCTCTGATTTTTCATGTCCTTATGTCCAATAAACACCCACGCGCAGCTTGATTTTAATTATTTTAATTCGTTTCAGTTACCCCCCCCCACGCGCAGCATAATTTATCCTAATTTCGAATAATTTCTTTCAGTTAAAAATCCCCATCGCGCAGCCTTTAGTCTTTTTGTTCTTTTAGTCAAAAAACATAAAATCTGTGAGATCCGAGAGATCTGTGCGAGGTAAATCCCCTCACGCCGCCATTTAAGCATCTATTAAAATATCTAAATTTAAGTATACAAACATTAAAACCGGTTAGGCCGATGCATTTTTAACTTTTGCCCGCGCGTATTTTATGGAAAAAAATTGTAGTTTTGTAAATGATTTTGCCGTACTGCGCGGCAGAGTCTTTAATTAACGTTTTGTAACAACTAACATAAACAAATAAAACCTAAATTTTTATGAGAAAACAGCTAATGCTTCTGTTATTTTCTCTCTTTGCGGTGATGGGCTTTGCCCGCACTGTAACCGGACTGGTGACATCGGCCACCGACGGAGAGCCCATTATCGGCGCTACCGTTCAGGTGCACGGCACTACCAAGGGTACAGCCACCGACATCGACGGAAAATACTCGATTGATGTCAACGACGGCGACGTGCTTGACGTCTCTTATGTGGGTATGAACCCTGTTTCAATCAAGGTTACCGGCGGAAAGACCGTCATTAACATTGAACTCAAGGAAAATTCCCAAGTGCTCAGTGAAGTAGTTGTGACCGCTATGGGTCAGACTCAGGAAAAGAAGAAACTTAACTTCGCCGTTCAGCAGCTCAACAGCGATCAGGTTACCGCAGGTGGTAGCGCCAACTTCGCCAACTCGCTGCAAGGTAAGGTTGCAGGTCTCCAGGTAGGTACAGGCGGTGGTTCGCCCAACTCTTCTACCCAGGTGATTATCCGCGCGATTTCTTCGGTTAACAACTCGCAGAGCAACGAACCCCTCATCATCGTCGACGGTGTGGCTTTGAAGAGCAGCAGTGCTTCTTCGCTTGCCGACATCAACCCCAACGACATCGAGAACATGTCGGTGCTCAAGGGTGCTGCGGCTTCGGCGCTCTACGGACAGGAGGCTGCCAACGGCGTTATCATGATTACTACCAAGAGCGGTAGCAAGGACGGAACTATCAACGTCACTGCAAGCGCAAGCGTAGAAATAAGCCAGGCAATGCGTGTTCCCAAGATCCAGAGCCTCTATGCTCCCGGTAGCAAGGGCATGTACAAGGAAAACTCGGCCAGCGGCGGTTGGGGTCCCTACATCGCTGAGGGCGAAACCGTTTATGACAACGTAGGCGAGTTCCTCGGCACTGGTATCCAGCAGAAGTATGACGGCTCTATCTCGGGCGGTACCGAGAAGTTCAACTCTTATGCTTCGGTCGCTTACATGGACAGCGAGGGTATCGTCCCCAAGGACTACCGCAAGCAGTTCACAGCGTTCCTCAAGAGTTCGTTCAACCCCAGCAAGCAGGTTAACTTCCAACTGTCGATGAACTTCAACGACACTCAGAGCCGTGGCTTCGGCAACTCTATGTCGAGCATCTACGCTTGGGGTATCAACAAGAATATGAAGGACTATCAGACTCTCGAAGGCCACGTTAACTGGCGCGCCCGTTACGACCACTGGGACGACATGCTCGACATCGAGCGCATCAACGCAGGTGCTTCGCCCTACTATGGTCGCTACAACGACAAGTCGCTCACTAAGAGCAACCACTTCGTCATCAACGGCCAGCTGAGCTACACTCCCATCGAGGACCTCGTGTTCACAGGCCGCATCGGTTATGACAAGAGCTACAGTTCTTATGACTCTTATTCTATCCCCCGCCTCTACGACGGTGACCTCAACGACCCCACCGACCCCGAAATCGTGCAGGCATTGAGCAGCCGACAGAGCATTTACGGTTCTTACAGCTTCCAGCCCTCTCACTCGCAGATGATCAACATGCAGGCGCTCGCAACCTACAAGAAGACATTTGCCGAGGACTTCACCTTCAACTTCCTCTTCGGTATGGAGTACAAGAAGGGTAATTCATGGAGCGCATCAATCTACGGCGAGAACTTCCAGCTCGGTGGTGACTACTACAGCTTCATGAACACCAACTTCAACGATGGCGACCTCCTCAAGGACAACCATCCCACTCTCTACCACACACAGTACGACAAGTACGGCTACTTCGGCGAGATTCGCTTCGACTATAAGGGTATGGCACAGCTCTCGGCTACTTACCGTCACGACGGTTCGTCACGCTTCAAACAGGCTCCCGAGACTTCTTATAACTATCCCTCAATCACCGCCGGTGTAATCTTCAGCGAACTCTTCCACCTGCAGAACAACTGGTTCAGTTACGGTAAGCTCCGTGGCAACTGGGCTAAGGTGGGTAAGGACGGTCCCGCTTATCTGTTTACCGACACCTACAAGCAGTGGGTAACATTCCCCGACGGCGGTTATGGTGTTGACCCCACTGTAGGTCGCGCTTATGACCTCCATCCCGAGATGACCTCTACTTGGGAAATCGGTGCCGACCTGCGTTTCTTCAACAGCAAGACTCGCCTCGACATCGCTTACTACTCGACCACTGTCGACAACCAGATTGTTACCGTGCGCGTGTCTCCCTCTTCGGGTATGATTCTCCAGACTCGTAACGAGGGTTCTATCGCCAACCGCGGTCTCGAGCTCACGCTCAACCAGGACATCCTCAATATCGGTGACTTCAACTGGACTGCACTTGTCAACTTCTCGTTCAACCGCGGTAAGGTGCTCAGCCTCCCCGACAACATCGTCGAGATTCAGGGTACACAGTACGGCGACATCTTCCCCGTTGCCCGCCTCGATGGTTCTACCACCGGTATCTCGGGTAAGGACTACAGCCGCGACCCCGACGGCAACGTCATCTGCGACGAGAACGGTTATCCCATCATCGACTCGGCTAAGGGTATCTACATCGGTAACCGCGAGCCCGACTTCCTGCTCGGTCTCGGTTCTACATTGCGTTACAAGAACGCTTCGCTCTCGTTCCTGTTCGATACCCGCAAGGGTGGCGACGTGGTTAACGTGACCGGCCGCAGCCTCATCGGCAACGGTATGAGCTCACTCTACGACAAGTATCGCAACCGCGAGATTATCTTCAACGGCGTACAGGCTGTTACCAATGCCGACGGTACCACTTCTTACGTTAAGAACCAGACTCCCGTTGTTCTCGACTACAACTTCGTCAACAAGTACTTCTATGCAGTGTCTTCTAACTTCATCGAGGACGGCTCTTACATCCGTCTCAGCTATGTGACTTTCAACTACGATTTCACTCCCATGATTAAGAAGACATGGCCCATCAAGGGACTCAACCTCACACTCACAGGACGTAACCTCTTCCTGCTCACCAAGTACACTGGCAACGACCCCGCTATCCTCGCGTCGACTGCCGGCGGTACAGGTGGCATGGGTATCGACAACTACAACGTGCCCAGCACCCGCAGCTTCAATGTTACTCTCAAAGCAACTTTCTAAAAGGATACAACTATGAAAAAGATATTTTATTCAGCACTTCTTTTGATGGTGAGCTTGCTCTCGGTAAGCTGTGAGGACATGTTGGGCGACAATGTCAACCCCGACAAGGCACACGTCATCGACGCTAAGGTGGGCCTTCCCACTCTCGTGTTCTATTCGAGCCAGGTTGTCTATGACCACACCGAGTATTATGCTTACTTCTCTCAGATGTTCACTACCGGTTCTAAGACTCTCATGAGCTCGGGTTACTCTTACAAGAGCGAGTGGGAAATGCTCACAATGAACCGTCACCCGATGTGGCGCCGCCACTTCTACGATATCGGCAAGAACGCCGTTAACCTCGTGCAGAACTCTCAGGACATTCATTCGCCCAACTATGAGCTCATTGCACGCACAATTAAGTTGATGTCTACTCAGCTCACTACCGATGCTTTCGGCGACATGCC
>DCGA01000081.1:10583-15823 GCA_002314465.1 bacterium UBA1790
GCTCCTGCCTACGATACTCAGGCATCTATCTACGAGTGGATGTTCAACGAGGCCGAGGAACTCATCAAACTTTATGAGGACCCCACTTACACCAAGTGTGAGACCAACCAGACCATCACTACCAAGGAAGACCGCATCTATGGCGGCGACCTCGAGAAGTGGAAAGGTCTTGTATATGCCATCAAGGCTCGTTTGCTCCTGCGCAACATCCCTAATGTGGACGTGAGCCAGGCTACTTGCCAGAAGATTGTTGACGCTGCCGACGCTGCCATCAACCAGTGGCGCAAGGGCGACCTCCTGTACGGCGCATGGTTCGGCAACGAGCCCCGCTACAACTATACAGGCGGTACAGGCGAGCAGAACTGCGTTTGGAGTATCGCTCAGCCCGTCATCAACTCTTGGGAGAGCCGTGCCAACAAGCTCGGCGACGCTATCCCCAGCAAGTTCTTCATGGTCGACCTCCTGGGTCTCCACGATCCCGGCAGCGAAATCAAGTGTGGTCTTGCCGACAGCCGTATGGGCTACGCCAACGACCCCCGCGCTTCATTGCTCATGATTGCCCGCACTGGTCCCCAGACTGCTTCTAACGTTGCTTCTACTCAGGTTAAGCTCCGCTTCCTCGAGAACAACATCGGCATGGGTACTTCGTTCAAGACAGTGAACTTCCCCAACCTCTACATGGGTGCTTATGCCGGCGCAAGCAATGGTTACAACGCTATCTTTACAATGGAAGAGCTCTACTTCATCAAGGCCGAGGCTCTCTACTGGATGGGCCACAAGGCCGAGGCTTGTGCTTTGGCTAAGGAAGCCACCGAGAACAACATCCAGCGCCACCTTGAGTTCTTCTTCAAGCAGTATCCCAACCCCAACTACAAGGAGGATACCGACAACAAGTATCCCGGTACAGCAACCGCTTCGGGCGTTGGCTTCCGTGCCGCTCAGTACTGGAACGCTTCGGTTAACGCTTTCCTCAACAACGAGGAACTCCTCAATGCCAAGGGTACAAGCGTGCTGGTGAAGAAGGTTACCGACCGTGGTAACGAACACTGGTTCTTCGATCCCACCAACTACACGCTCAGCGACCTCATGCAGCAGAAGTACATCTCTATGTACCTGCAGCCCGAGCAGTGGACCGACCTTCGCCGCTACCACTACAGCAACAAGCGTAACGCTTACGGTATAGGCGATGCCAACGAAATCGTTTATCCCACTCTGCGTCGTCCCTACAACTTGTATTCGGCTTACTGGATCGACGGCCTCACCGAGGAAGAGAAGGAGAATACCTGGATACAGCGTATCAACTACGACCCCGAGACCGAGGAGAAGTACAACCGTGCCGAATTGCAGCGCCTGGGTGCTTACAAGAACTACAAGTGGCTCCAGGAACCCATGATCTGGGCTCACAAGGCAGGCGAGGTTAAATCACTCACCGGTAAGTAATCAATGACAATCATTATTTATAATAAAGAATATCATTATGAAATTATATAAGATTTTTGGCGCTTTGGCATTCATCGTTGCCGCAACCACATCTTGTGCCGTGCACGACCCGTTTGCCGACAAGATGGAACTGGGCCAGGTGCTTCCCACCGTTGACTGGGAGCAGAACTCGGTTCTCGTTAAGGCCGGTAGCTATGCCACATTCAAGGCTAAGTATTACACCACCGGCGAGAAGGCCATCGACCACTGCGAGGCTTGGGCTATGACTACCCGCAGCCAGGAGGCTTCGGCTACCAGCAAGCTCACAAGCTCTCTGTCTTACACCAAGACCGTATCGTCGAGCGACACAGTGCGCAGCAAGCAGTGCATGGCTTCTTACGAGCACAAGAAGGCAGTGTGGGACGGTCACGAATATGTCCTCACCGACTCGTTTGCAACAAGCCGCACACTGGCTCCCATCATCTGGAACTCTCCCAGCGAGTGGGACCAGGAGAAATTCGACTCTTACTATCCCGCAGGCTTCCAGGATGAGTTCTGTGCTTACCTTATCAATGCACTCACCAAGGACAGTACCTACTACAACGACCTGCGCAACGTTTACATCAACTACGACTTCACTCAGGAGAAATTTGAGGCGCTCAATGCCAAGTATGGCGTTTCGTTCCCCACAGTGACCGAGACCGGCGACAAGAGCGACGCTTGGTTCACTACCGACGAGGTCGACCACTACTACTACGAGGTAGTTGAGGGTGGTGTAACCGTAATCAAAGAAATCGCTACCAAGGACCTCGCTCCCGAGGGTGCCAACGTGTATGAGATTTACAAGTCTTCTCCCTGGCTCATGTGCCGCTACAGCGACAACACCGGTGGCAAGATTACCAACGTGCGCCGTGAGTACATGCCCCACTGGAAGGAACTCATTTCAAGCATTCCCTTCGTTGACTGGATTTACAATACAGCCGACAAGAACTATGCTGTGAGCTTCACCCGTACCTACTTCCTGATACCCGACTTCCGTGTTTATGACACCGATGGTAAGGTTGGCGTTACATCTGACAACAAAGAAATCACACTTAACTAAACTTTGTGACTATGAGATTATTTAAAAATATAGGACTTTTGGCTTTGTTGATGCTTGCCATGGCGGCTTGCGTCGAGAAAGACCCCTCATATGGTAATTTCCCCGGAAAGGATGTAGACTTTACCTACAATGTAGATGGCAACGAGTACACTCTCGACTTCTACGTGGTGTCTACCATCCAGTTCAACAACACCTCTTCTAAGACTGGTGCAGTGACTTGGGACTTCGGTGATGGCGCAAGCTCTAAGGAGGCTAACCCCACCCACAAGTACACCAAGGCTGGTCTTTATCAGGTTAAGCTCACAGTTGACGGCGTGGGTGCTCGCACCTATCCGCTGCTCATCTATGATATCACTCCCGTGCTCAGCGTGACCGAGCAGACCGCTCCCACTGTTGTTATCAACGACGTGTCGGTTAACCTCGGCATCGAGCTCCCCAACCCCGAGAACCTCGAGTGTAAGTACATTTGGAAGTTCCCCGAGGGAACTAAGAACGACAAGGGCGAGGTAGTTAGCACCTTTGAGGGCTACTCTCACGCCGACGGCTCTATCGACAACCCCGGTGCGCTCACTTTCAGCAACATCGGTTCGCAGAAGATTGAGCTCCAGACTTGGTTCGACATCAACGGTGAGAACCGCCGTCTCGAGGACTCTTATGTAAACGTGCAGGTGGGTTCAAGCATTCCCGCTCCCACATTGTACTATGCCGAGCTCGGTGGCAACATCAAGGCCTACAAGCTCGTCGACATGAGCAAACTCCCCGCAGGCACTCAGAACAAGCCCTTCGACATGGGTGTTAACTCTGGTAACATGCCCACTCAGTTGGTATTCGCGGTTGAGAAGTCAACTACCGAAGACGGTTCAACAGTTGAGAGCGACAATGTTTACATCCTCGACTGCGGTAAGCAGTACTACTATGTGAACGATGAGAACAGCACTCTGGGCGACGGTAAGATTACCGTGATGAACGCCGATGCATCGAGCGTTAACATCATGGTGACCAACGTGGGCCAGCAGGCGTTCAACGACCCCTATCAGGGTTGTGCCAACGGACAGAACCTGTACTACACCGACCGTAACACCGGTATCCGTTGCCTCCCGCTGTCTACTCGCAGCGAACTTGAGAGCACCAACTACAGCAAGACTGCAGGCTACTTCGTAGTCAACAACCAGCTGTCTTACTACGGTCAGGGTATCGCCTACGGTGCTATCCACACCGGCATCTATATCGACAAGAGCGGTATGTTCTGGTGGGGCAAGAACTATTCGGGTAACGGTATCTACCGCTTCATGCCCAGCGACATCGGCAAGACCGGTGCCGGCGTGGCTATCCCGCATCCCATCGTGCTCCAGACCTGCCAGCCCCGTGCGTTCACTCTCGACGAGGACCGTGGCTATCTCTATGTATGGATGAGCAAGGGTACTACCCCCGGCGTAGGTTTCACACAGTATGCTATTCCCGGTCCCAATGATGGCCTCGACTACGACAAGTTCATCAAGTACATCGGTATGGACGCCGATCCCATCAACACCACCGATGCCGAGGGTATCTATACCACTCAGTTCGCTGTTGATGCCGAGACTGGTTACGTTTACTTCGGTTTCCGTGCGGCTGCAAGCGAGAAGACCTACACCACAGGTCTCACTTACTTCGACCCCAATACCGGCAAGATTGTTAAGTACAACGACAATAAGGACAAGATTCTTGGTGTCTGCATCAATCCCCGCAAGACCAATCTGTTCTAAGTCCTAACCTATACTAACAGGGATGCCGCCACTGCAGGCGGTCATCCCTGTTATTCTCTATCACCGGCCCCGAATTGATTTGGTGGCCATCCCATGTTTGAAACCCATAGATATGAAACGACTTTTTACCTCTACATTTGCCATTGTTATTGCCCTTGTAGCTCTATCGCAGGTTGTTGTGCCCGTTAAGCGTGAGCAACGTGCCGTGTGGGCGTCTTCTTATGTGAGCGACTGGCCATCGGGAGCAATTACCGAGCGCAATGCCGCTACCATGAGGCTCGCTTGCGAGCGTATGCTCGACACTTTGCACGTCAATCACATGAACGCCATCTACTACCATGTGCGTGCATTCTGCGACGCTATGTACAACTCGGCCTACGAGCCCTGGTCTAAGTATGTGGCTGGCACACGCGGTACAACGCCTTACTTCGACCCGTTTGAACTGCTGGTCAACGAGGCTCACAAGCGTGGCATTGAGGTATATGCATGGGTTAACCCTTATCGCTACGCGCCCAAGAACAGTTCGTGGGGCGAGAGCGAACTTGATTACATCTACACCCATCCCGAGTGGCTCATGAAGGACGACTACGAGACTGTGCTCAATCCCGGTCTGCCCGAGGTGCGCCAGCGCATCGTGGATGTGTGCCAGGATATCATCACCAAGTATGATGTTGACGGCCTCGTTTTCGACGACTACTTCTACAACCAGGACGGAGCTTCGATGGACCTCGATGCCGACCTCTACAACGCCTACAAGCAGGGTGGGGGAACTCTCTCTCAGGGCGACTGGCGTCGCGAGAATGTCAACCAGATGGTGGCCGATGTCAACAATATGGTCAAGCAGGTTAAGCCTTGGGTGCGATTCGGTATCGGACCCGCCGGCGTGGCTTGCTCGGCAGCGAGCGTTGCCGCCAAGTATGGCGTGGAGCCCAGTCCCGGCAGCGACTGGCAGGATAACCAGATTTACAGCGACC
>DCGA01000119.1:0-234 GCA_002314465.1 bacterium UBA1790
GTTCAACGGTGAGTACCTCATCAACGCCCAGGGCGAGGATGTTGTTGCCGGTGTACGCACACCCCAGCAGATCATGACCGAAGGCAGCCGCCGTTGGGCTAAGCTGCAGGGCATCAGCGAGGCTGAGCGCGCCGCTAAGTATCCCTCACTCGAGGAGTCTATGCCCGAGTGTGCTGCTCAGCTGGTCGAGACTCAGAAGAAGCTCGAGGACCACTACCGCGACATGCAGGACAT